>JBDTQC010000005.1:0-25863 GCA_039932405.1 Ideonella sp. | reverse complement strand
CGCAACCACTTCGTGCACGCTTTCCGGTGATGCAATTCGACGCTGCGGGCTGACTACAATTGCGGGTTTATTCCACCCTATGGCAAGAACGACGTCCGCACCCACCGAGGCCGCGCCCGTGCAATCTTATGAAGATGCGCTGGGGGAGTTGGAACGTCTGGTCGCCGCGATGGAGGGTGGCCAATTGCCGCTCGACAAATTGCTCGACAGCTATCGGCGCGGCGCCGAACTGATGGGACTTTGCCGCCAGCGGCTCGACGCAGTCGAGCAGCAGGTCAAGCTGCTTGAAGATGGGCAACTCAAAGCCTGGAGCGGCGCATGACGGGTGGCTGGTTCCGGATGTTGCCGATTGCGGTTTTTGATGATGAATGACGTCGAATTCGAGGCCTGGATCGATGCCCAACTTGATGCCGTTGAAGCGGCGTTGAGGCAATGGGTTCCGGGCAGCGCGCCGGCCGGTCTGGGGGCTGCAATGCGTTATGGCGTGCTCGATGGGGGCAAGCGGTTGCGCCCGCTGCTCGTGATGGCAGCCGCCGATGCTGTGCGCGGACAGCGTGATGCGGCTTTGCGCGCAAGTTGTGCGGTCGAGTTGATTCACGCCTATTCACTGGTCCACGACGACATGCCCTGCATGGACGACGACGTGCTGCGCCGCGGCAAGCCGACCGTGCATGTGCGATTCGGCGAAGCGCAGGCCATGCTGGCCGGCGACGCGATGCAGGCGCTGGCCTTCGAGGTGCTGACGCCGACTGAGGGCATGTCACCGCTGTTGCAGGCCAGGCTGTGTGGGCTGCTGGCGCGTGCAGCCGGGCATGCAGGGATGGCTGGCGGCCAGGCGATCGATCTGGCCAGCGTCGGCAAACCGCTTGACGAGTCTGCGCTGCGCGACATGCACCACCGCAAGACCGGCGCGCTGCTGCAGGCCAGCGTCATGATGGGCGCAGCGTGCGGGGACGCAACGCCGGCGGTGTTGTCGGCGCTTGCTCGTTATGGCGAGGCAATCGGCCTGGCGTTCCAGGTCATCGACGACGTACTGGACGTGACGCAGGCGTCAGACAAATTGGGAAAGACCGCCGGCAAGGATCTCGACGCCAACAAGCCGACCTATGTCAGCGTGCTGGGTCTGGACGCTGCCATTCGCCACGCGCAAGACCTGCGCGACCAGGCTCAGTCGGCGCTGGCGAGCAGCGGACTGGCCGACACCCGGTTGCTGCGGCGCCTGGCCGACAAGGTCGTCGAACGAGACAGTTGAAGATGAAGACTTATCCACTGCTTGAGACCATCGCTGGCCCGGCCGACGTGCGTCGGCTCGATCGTCACCAGTTGCAGGAACTCGCCACCGAGCTGCGTGCCTTCCTGCTGCAAAGCATTGCTCAGACCGGTGGCCATCTGTCGTCCAATCTCGGCACCGTCGAGTTGACGGTCGCGTTGCATCATGTGTTCAACACGCCCCATGATCGGCTGGTCTGGGACGTTGGTCACCAGACGTATCCGCACAAGATCCTCACCGGCCGGCGCGACCGGATGTCGACGCTGCGTCAGCTCGACGGCATCAGCGGCTTCCCGCGTCGCGTCGAAAGCGAGTACGACAGCTTCGGCACCGCCCATTCGTCGACCTCGATCTCGGCAGCGCTGGGCATGGCGCTGGCGGCCAAGCTGAAAGGCGAGGATCGAAAATCGGTGGCCATCATCGGTGACGGCGCAATGACCGCGGGCATGGCCTTCGAGGCCTTGAACAACGCGGGCATGGCGCATGCCAGCGGCCAGCCCGACCTGCTGGTCGTGTTGAACGACAACGACATGTCGATTTCGCCGCCAGTCGGTGCGTTGAATCGCTACCTGGCGCGTCTGCTCAGCGGCAAGTTCTATTCGACTGCCCGAGACACTGCGAAGAACGTGCTGAAGAATGCCCCGCCGTTGTTCGAACTGGCGCGCCGCCTCGAAGAGCATGCCAAGGGGATGGTCGTCCCGGGCACCATCTTCGAGGAATTCGGTTTCAACTATGTCGGCCCGATCGACGGGCACGACCTCGACTCCCTGGTACCGACGCTGCAGAACCTGCGGCAGATGAAGGGCCCGCAGTTTTTACATGTCGTGACCAAAAAGGGTTACGGCTACAAACTGGCAGAGGCCGATCCGGTCAAATATCACGCTGCATCGGGAAAATTTGATCCTGCACTCGGGTTCCCACCCAGCAAGCCTGGCAAACCCAGCTTCACACAGATTTTCGGCGACTGGTTGTGCGACATGGCCGCCAAGGACAAACGGCTGGTCGGCATCACGCCGGCCATGCGCGAAGGTTCGGGCATGGTCGAGTTCGAGAAGCGTTTTCCTGATCGCTATCACGACGTCGGTATCGCCGAACAGCATGCCGTGACCTTTGCAGCCGGTCTGGCCTGTGAAGGCCTCAAGCCGGTGGTCGCGATCTACTCGACGTTCCTGCAGCGCGCCTACGACCAGTTGATCCACGACGTGGCCCTGCAGAATCTGCCGGTGGTGTTTGCGCTGGATCGCAGCGGTTTGGTCGGCGCCGATGGCCCGACGCACGCCGGTGCCTATGACATGGCCTATCTGCGCTGCATTCCGAACATGAGCATCCTGGCGCCGGCCGATGAGCGCGAATGCAGGCGCGCCCTGACGACCGCCTTCGAGCAGAATCATCCGGTGGCGGTGCGCTACCCGCGTGGCAGCGGCGCCGGGGTGGAGATCGAGAAAGATCTGGATTCGCTGCCGTTCGGCAAAGGCGAGATCCGCCGCACGAGCAGCCTGATGGCCGGGCTGGGCGCGCAGCGGGTGGCAATTCTGGCGTTCGGCACCTTGTTGTATCCGGCCCTTGCGGCTGCCGAGCGCATCGACGCGACGGTGGCCAACATGCGATTCGTCAAGCCGCTCGACCGTGAACTGGTGCTCGAGCTGGCACGCAGTCACGATGCGCTGGTGACGATCGAAGAAGGCTGTCGCATGGGTGGTGCCGGCAGCGCGGTGCTGGAAACGCTGGCCGATGCCGGGCTGATGGTACCGACCCTGGTACTCGGCCTGCCCGACGAATATGTCGAGCACGGCGACGCCGGAAAATTGCTGTCCAACTGCGGCCTCGATGCTTCGGGTATCGAGCAATCGATTCTCAGGCGCTTTCCGGCCCGTCCGACGCTGGTCAGCCCGCTGGTCCGGCCGGCTGCGAACCACTGATGTGGTTTTCATGCGGGGCTTCAAGTTCTGTTTGAAACCCCTTGCGCGCCCGCGCAAGGGCATTTGCTGGCATCCTGCACGGTTGTGAACGCCAAGCATCCATTGAAACCATTGTTGATGAGCAATCTGAAAGACGCCCTGCACATTCCCGACACCCAGAGCGAGCGCGATGAGCGCCATCTGGCGATCCAGCGCGTCGGCATCAAGGATGTGCGCTATCCGATGGCGCTTCGCCTGGGCAGCGCCGTGCTGAATACCGTCGCCCAATGGGACCTCGATGTCGCCTTGCCTGCCGAGCAGAAGGGCACCCACATGAGCCGTTTCGTCGCCTGGCTCGATGGCCTGGTCGAACCGCTCGACGCGTCGGTGCTGCGCCGCCAGATGGTGACCATGCTCGATCGCCTGCATGCCGAAGGCGGGCGCGTCGAAGCCCGTTTTCCGTTTTTCCTGCGCAAGCGCGCGCCGGTGTCGGGCGTCGAAAGCCTGCTCGAATACCAGGGCCGCTGGATTGTCGAGACCAAGGCCGGTGCCGCTGGCGGCGCGTCATCGACCGCGGTCTGGGCCGAGGTGGTAGTCCCGGTGAAGAGTCTGTGTCCCTGCTCGAAGGAGATCTCCGAGTACGGGGCGCACAACCAGCGATCCCACGTGACGGTGCGTGTCGAACTGCTTGAAGACGTGGCATGGACCGAACTGGTCCGATTCGCCGAAGACAGCGCGTCGTGCGAAATCTGGCCAATGCTAAAGCGTGCCGACGAGAAGTGGGTCACCGAACACGCCTACGAAAATCCCAAGTTCGTCGAGGACATGGTCCGTGACGTTGCCTTGCTTCTCAATGCCGATCCTCGAGTCGGCCGCTATCGGGTCGATGTCGAGAATTTCGAATCGATACACGCGCATTCGGCGTTTGCGCGGATCGAGCGAAACTGATCAAGCCGCGCGCGACAGCACGCCTTGATCGCGAGGGCTGGTGCGGCCGGCTGTGGGTGTCGCGCCGATGTGCAAGCGATCAGCGAATCTTCAGCCGAGGCTCGCCGGCCTGGATCGAACCGATCACCGCTGCGCTCGCAAAACCCAGGTCTGCGAAGCAACCGAGTACCGCGCCCGGCGCGATCTTGCAGCCGCAGCCGCCGCCGTGCGACAGCGAGCTCAGGCGCGGCGCAATTTGTTTTTCGGGGGCATTCATCGTGCGATCCCCAGGCAGTTGGTGACAAGTTGACGCAGCGCGCGTTGTTCCGCAGCGGGGTCGAATAGTTCGGCTCGAGCAACTGTCGCCTGACGCAGCATTTTCAAGAAGTCAGGTTCGTCGCCGGCGCGTTCGATCAGCGCAGCCAGTGCCCGATCATCGCCCAGATCGAACAGCCCTGCATATGCGGCGCCCAGCATGCCCACGTTACCGGGAATGCGCGAAGCCAGCACCGCCGTGCCACTTTGCACAGCTTCCAGGATGACGTGCGCGCCGCCTTCCATTCGGCTGCAGTTCACGAGCAGTTGAGCGCGTCGGATCAACTGACGCGTCTGGCTGCGCGGCAAACCACCCACCCAGCGCAGCGACGGCAGTTCGGCGCAAGCTTGCAGGACGGCGTCGCCGAGCGATGCGTCCAGCGCATCGCCAACCATGTCGATCCGGATATCCGTCCGCTCGCTCAGGCGTGCTGCGGCCCGCAACAACGTCAAGGGATCCTTTTCGTCGCGCAAGTGCGCAACGAAGGCCACCTTCAAGCGATTCGCGGTTGCTTGCACCGGCTTCAGGCGGCGCGCCGACTGGTAGATGACGACCGCGTTGGCGCGCAAGTCCGGCGGCAGCGCGTCGATTCCTTGTTCTTGCAGCACCACCAGTCGATCGGCGGTGCGCAAGGCCGCCTGAGCTGCTCGGTCGGTCTCGATGTCACGGTACAGATCGGTGCCGGTCAGCACCACGATGCAAGGGCGATCAGGGTAGGCGGCTGCGAAGGCCGCGATCGAAGCCGCAGAACGCCTGGCATGAAGGGCGATCAGCAGGTCACAGGCTTCACCGGCCCAACTGCCGACAATGCCGATGCGACAATGGCCTTTCAACATGCGCGCCCAGCGCGAAGCGGTCTGCCAATTGCCGTTGTTGGCATCGGCCAGGGCCGGGCTGCAGATCAGCACCTCGGGCAGCGAACGTCGGTCGCCGGCCGTCGAGCATGGGCTTTTCGAGGAGGCTGACTTGAGGGACATCGGGACCGCGGAAATCCACTCGCCGAAAATGCGGCAAGCCGGCAGCGACTGGTTATCGCTGGCCTTGATGGATTCCAGGAATCATACGTTGCGCTGGATTGGCGTCTACGAGGCTGCACTGGCGGACAAGAACTGGCAGGTGCCGTTGTTGGCCGAAGTCAACCCGCCCCTGTGGGAGCTCGGCCACCTCGGCTGGTTCCAGGAAGCCTGGATTGCGCGCAACGTGCAGCGCAATCGCGGCGCTGCGGCTGATCCGGATGCGCCACGGCTCGCATCGATCGAAGCGCAGTCCGATCGCTGGTACGACTCCAGCAACGTGCCGCACGACAGCCGCTGGACGCTGGACCTGCCCGGCTTGCAGGCCACCAAGCAGTATCTGGCTGACAGCATCGAAATCACGCTCGACATGTTGTCGGGCGCGGATGGCGATGACGACTCGCTGTATTTTTATCGGCTGGCGCTGTTTCACGAGGACATGCACGGCGAAGCGTTCGCGATTACCGCACAGACCCTGGGCATCGATCCCGCAGATGCGCCGCTGATGAACCCTGCGCAGACGACAGCCCCGCGCGATGCCTTGCTGTTCCCTGCCACCCGCTGGACGCTTGGCAGTGGGGGTGCCGGCTTCGCGTTCGACAACGAGCGCGGCCAACACGAGGTTCGCGTGCCTGAATTCGAGATCGATTCACAAGCCGTGACGTGGGGCCAATATTGCGAGTTCGTCGAGGATGGTGGTTATGACGAGGCTCGCTGGTGGACCCCGGAAGGCTGGGCCTGGGTGCAGCGCTCGGGCAGGCGCACCCCGCGCCATGTCTCGCAGATGCGCCAGGCGGTGTTGATGCAGCGATTCGGCAAGACGGTGCGAGTGCCGCTTGGCCAGGCCGCCACACATGTCAGCGCCCATGAGGCGCAGGCCTGGTGCAACTGGGCCGGACGCCGCCTGCCGGGGGAAGTGGAATGGGAGATCGCTGCCCACCAGGGCGCATCACGCGGTTTTCGCTGGGGCGAGGTGTGGGAGTGGACGGCCAGCAGTTTTCGGCCTTACCCGGGATTCGAGCCTCATCCGTACAGGGATTATTCGCAGCCCTGGTTCGGCAACCATCGGGTTGTGCGCGGTGCATCGGCGGCAACCAGTGCACGCCTGCGCGACCCGAAATACCGCAACTTCTATCTGCCCGAACGCGACGACATCTTCGTCGGATTTCGCAGTTGCAGTCTGTAGCAATCCGACCGTTTGTGCGTTTGCACGGACCGACTGGCGTGCTGAATTCGTGAGTGTCGCGCTTAGCGAGCGTCGAGGTGTCACATCGCGAAACATGGTGTGATCCAGACGCATTAAGCTCGGGTCAATTCGCAACCGTTCCCGACTGATGCATGGCAAGCTATAAACCCGTTGTTTTCGAACCCAGCGGCTTCCGCCGCAAGCGGCGTGGCCTGCCGCGCTGGCTCGTGTTGTTGTTGACCGGCACCGTGATCGGGGTCAGTGCGGTGATCTTCGTACAAGAGCGTTATCTGCCGCCGCGTTTGTCGGCATCTGCATCGACCGAGTTGCGCACGGCGCTGGAGCAGGCGCAGGCCGAGCGGCAATCGCTGCGTACCGAACTCGACGCCACCACCGGTCGCCTCAAGGAAACCCTCGAAGAGAAAAAGACGCTCGATACCGCACTCGCTACCGGACGCGACACCATCGAAGGACTGCGCGCCGATCTGGCCTCGGTGATCGCCGCCTTGCCGCCTGATCCGCGCGGCGGTGCGGTCGAGGTTCGGGCCGGGCGTTTCAGCGTCGATTCCGGCAAGCTGAACTATGACGTGATGTTGACGCGTGACGGCGGCGGCAAGGCATTCAATGGTGTGATGCAGTTGGTGCTCGAGGGGCAGTCAGGCCGGTCCGAGAATATGAAGCCGGTGCCGATTTCGGTGACCCACTACCAGAGCCTGCGCGGCAGCCTGCCGTTGCCGCCCGACTTTCGACCGAGTCAGGCAACGGTCCGGGTACTCGACCGCGTCGACGGCAAGCAACTCGGCATGCGCGTCCTGCTGGTCAAATAGGCGCTCACGCGACCCCGATGCTCACGCTGGTCCGCAAGCTGTGGTCGACCATTTTGCGCACAGCGCTGGTGCTGTTCGGGCTGGTGGTGGTTGCAGTCGTGATGGTCGTCGGGGCCGTGCTCGGCGTGGCATTGATCAGCTGGGCCTTGCTGCGCGGGCGCTCTGCACCACCGCTTGCTTTTCGCTGGAACGGGCCGGTCGATTGGCGACGCGGCGGTCGTCGCCAAGCCGGCGACGCGCCAGCCGATGCGGATGTTGTCGATATCGAAGCGCGCGAGTTGGCTGGGGAGGCGCCTTCGGCCGCTTCTGAACCACCGCGACTGGACGATCGGCACCTTTCTTGAGTCAGCGGTGGCCGCCGGGCTTGGGCGCGCGGTAGGTCCACCATGGCAGCACCCGGCGCAGTGAGAGCACCTCGCCGGCGTGGTGCGACTGATAGCCGGGAAGCTCTTCGAGCAGGCGGTTCCAGGCGGGGGATTCGAGGATGCTGCGCAACGCCTGCACCGTCGGATGTTGCAGCCCGCTGCTGCGGACGACCAGGAAATAGTGCTCTTGCGCCAGCTCGACGAAGCCCAGGTGATGTGCCCGGGCTGCCGCTTCGATGCCGAACGTGGCATCGGCGCGACCGCTGGCGACTGCCTGCGCCGCCGCGTGATGTGACGATTCGGCCTGCACCTGTCCGGCCAACGGATCAGCATCGAGTCTGGCGGCTGCCAGCAATTCGTCGAGCACAACCCGCGTGCCGCTGCCGCGCAGGCGATTGCAGAACCGCACGCCCGGGCGCCCCAGGTCGGCCAGAGCGGTGATCTGGAGCGGATTGCCGGCCGCGACGATCAGTCCCTGGGTGCGCCGCGCAAAACCGATCAGCTTGTGTTTGCCTGGTTGCAGCAGCGGCCGGTAGACCCGCGCTGTCGGTGAGCGCCTGGGGGCATCGATCAGCGCGTGGAAACCTGCCAGCAGGCAGTGCCCATCGTTCAACGCTGCCAGGGCGTCGACACTGCCGGTGAACTGGATGTCGAGCAGCAACCGATGTTCGGCCTGCGCCAGATCGCGCAGCCGCGGCAAGGCGTCGTCGTGGCTGGCCGACATGGTGACGACGCCCGCACTGTCGTCGAATGCAATGGCGAAGGCACGTTCCAGTTCGCCGCGCAGGGCTTCGATCTGTGGCGCCAACCTGGCTTGTGCGCGACGCTCGGCCCACAGCAGCTTCTCGCCAAACGGCGCGAGCAGCGCCGACTGGCCCTTGACCCAGATCACCAGCGTCTGTCCGAGCTCGACTTCCCAGCGTTTCAGCTCACCCCAGACATGGCGGTACGACAGGCCGAGCTTGCGCGCTGCACCCGAAATCGAGCCGGTGGCGTGAACGGCGGCCAGCATCGCGATCAACGGATGGTGCAGCGGCTGATCGTCGGCTGCGCCTCGTTGGTTGCCGAGTTGATAAGTGAGGTGAACCTTGTGCATCTGACCCGGGATTGTGGCGTGGCAGTGATGCTGGCCGAACGTCGATCGCGCCTCGATGTGCCGGAAGGCGCCTATGCAATCGACTACATATCGCCAATCCTGACCACGCGGCCGACAATTTTGTCTCGGGTGCGGTTTTCGCCCCGTTTCACGAGGCGGTCAGTCCCGCGGGCCACGCGGCTGTCCCTGAAATTTGTCGATCGACGGAGCATGAGCGCATTTGCCGACAGCGTGGCCACCGCTGCTGAATTGATTCTGGAGGGCGACCCCGTCCTGGTGCAGACGGTGGCGTTGTCGCTTTCAGTCAGTGCGCTTGCCTGCGCCTGCGCCGCCGGCTTCGGATTGTGCAGCGGTGCCTGGCTTGCGATCGCGCGTTTTCCCGGCCACCAGCTTGTCTTGACCGCATTGAATACCCTGCTTGCCTTGCCGTCAGTGGTGGTCGGACTGGTGGTCTATCTGCTGCTGTCGCGCAGTGGCCCTCTCGGTTCGCTGGGTTTGATGTTCACGCCGACCGCGATGGTGATCGCGCAGACCATTCTCGTGCTGCCGGTGGTGGCCGCGCTTTCGCGCCAACTGGTCGGCGATGGCCTGCGCGATGGCGGCGACCAGTTGCGCTCGATGGGTGCGGGTCCGCTGCTTTGCGCGCTGCTGATGCTGGTGCATGACCGCTGGGCCGTGGTTACCGTCTTGCTGATCGCCTTTGGTCGCGCAATCGCCGAGGTTGGCGCAGTGATGATCGTTGGCGGCAACATCGAAGGCGTGACGCGGGTGATGACGACCGCCATTGCGCTGGAAACCAGCAAGGGCGATCTGCCGTTGGCGATGGCGCTCGGGCTGGTTCTGCTCGGCGTCGTCGGACTGGTCAACGTGGGCATCGGCTTGATCCAGCGCGGCCAGGGCGCGTCGCTGGCAGGCGTTCGATGATGGGCGATGTCGAAGCAACGCCAAACGTCGGCCCCCTGCTTGAACTCGAGAACGTGTCGGTGCGCTTCGGCGAAGTAGCGGCGCTGCGCGACGTCAGCCTGGTGGTCGCGCGTGGCGAACTGCTGGCCCTGGTCGGCTCGAACGGTGCGGGCAAGACAACGCTGCTGCGCGCGCTGCATGGCGTTGTCGCACACACCGGCCGTCGCAGCGTGCGGGCGGTCGGCGGACAGGGCCGCCCGACGGTTCAGAGCATGGTCTATCAGCGCCCGTTCATGTTGCGCCTGAGCGCCCGCAACAACCTGCGGCTTGCCGCCTGGCTGGCCGCCCTGCCACGCCGCACATGGCAGGCGCGCATCGATGCGGCCTTGCAGCGGGTTGGCCTTGGCGAATTGGGTGAGCGTCCGGCGCGGGCGCTGTCGGGTGGGCAGCAGCAACGCCTGGCGCTGGCGCGCGCGTGGATGCTGCAGCCCGACATCCTGTTTCTGGACGAACCGACTGCCAGTCTCGACCCGAATGCGCAACAGGACGTCGAGGCCATCCTTGCCGGATTTTCGCGCGACGGCATGGCAATGGTCATGAGCACACACAACCTGGCTCAGGCGCGACGCCTGGCGAGCCGGGTCATCTACCTTGAAAACGGCTTGATCAAGGTCGATCAGCCGACAGCAGCTTTTTTCGGTGGCGCCGCACCTGGCGCTTTGGACAAGGTCGATTTTTTTCTGAAGGGGGAACTGACATGAAGTTTGAATCCATGTTCGACAAGGCACGTCGTGGCGCGAGCCGGCGTGGTATTGGCCTGGCGTTCGGGGTTTGCGCGATGCTGGTGGGCGGCCTGTCACCGGGCCTTGCCGTGGCGCAGGCCGAAAAAGCGCCATTCATCGTGATGGCATCGACCACTTCGACCGAGCAATCGGGCCTGTTTGCGCACCTGTTGCCGGCGTTCAAGAAAGCCAGCGGCATCGACATCCGGGTGGTGGCACTGGGTACCGGCCAGGCGATCGACCTGGGGCGCCGTGGCGATGCCGATGTGCTGTTTGTGCACGACAAGGTCGCCGAGCAGAAATTCATCGACGAAGGTTTCGGCCTGAAACGAATGGAGGTCATGTACAACGATTTCGTGATCGTTGGTCCGAAATCGGATCCCGCAGGCGTCAAGGGCAACGATGTGGTCAAGGCTCTTGCCACGCTCGGGCAAGGGCAGACGCCTTTCATCTCGCGCGGCGACAAGAGTGGCACCAACGCCGCCGAACTGCGCTATTGGAAAGAGGCCGGCCTGCCTGATCCGGCTGCCAGGTTTGCCGGCTACAAGCAGTGCGGCTGTGGCATGGGACCTGCGTTGAACATGGCATCGAGCGTCAACGGCTATGTATTGACCGACCGCGGAACCTGGCTGAATTTCAAGAACCGCGGCGACCTGACCATTCTGGTCGAGGGTGACAAGCGCTTGTTCAACCAATATGCGGTGATCGTGGTCAACCCGGCAAAACATCCACACCTCAAGACGGCGATGGCGCAGACCTTTGCTGACTGGGTGGTGAGTCCGTCCGGTCAGGAAACGATTGCCAGCTACAAAGTTTCAGGCGAGCAGTTATTCTTCCCGAACGCGCAGCGCTGATGCTGCCGATGTCTCGATGAAAAACCGGGGCATTTCCGGTTGAACCTCGGGCAATCATGTACAGCTTCGAATACCTGCGTCCGACCGATCGTGCTGAGGCGCTGAATGCCTTGTCTGGCGATGCCCGCTATCTGGCGGGTGGACAAAGTCTGGTCCAGGCGATGAAGCTGCGCCTATCTGCGAGCGAGCGGCTGGTCGATCTGGGTGGGGTAGACGATCTGCGTGGCATGCGTGTCGATCGCCAATCGGTGACGATCGGGGCCATGTGTCGGCATGCGGAAGTGGCCCGTTCGACCGAAGTTCGCGGCGCCATTGCAGCACTGGCTGAGCTGGCCGAAGGCATCGGCGATCCGATGGTGCGCACGATGGGTACGCTTGGTGGTTCGATCGCCAACGCCGATCCGGCCGCCTGTTACCCAGCGGCTTTGCTGGCCCTCGACGCGACCGTGCAGACCGATCGGCGCACCATCAGCGCAGAGGATTTTTTCACTGGCGTCTACGAAACCGCCTTGCAACCCGGTGAACTCATCACCGCGGTCGAATTTCCGATTCCGCAACGCGCTGCTTATGTCAAATTCAAGCAGCCGGCTTCTCGTTTTGCAATGGTCGGGGTATTTGTGTGTCAAAGGGCGGGGGCGGTACGCGTGGCCGTGACCGGCGTCAAGAGCCAGGTCTTTCGTGCGATCGCGATCGAGGCCGCTCTGCAGAACGACTTCGTTCCGCAGGCGGCTTTCGATGTGGTGATCGGCAGCGATGACATCACCGACGATATCCACGCACCGGCCACCTACAAGGCCGCCATGATCAGCGTGATGGCTGGGCGCGCCGTCGCTGCCGCGTTGGCGCGTTGACCTTCAGCAGATCCGCTGGCGCATTCAAGGGAGCCCGGCGGCTGGCCGACCTGGCTAGCAGCGCAATCAGGCGTTGCTGGTTGCCCTGACTTCGCCCATCGTCGTGATGCCGGCAAGCATCTTGTCGATGCCGTCCTGGCGCAGCGTTCGCATGCCTTCGGACATTGCAGTGGCCTGCAAGTCTTCGGCTCTCGATCCGGTCTGGATCAGGCGACGCATCGGGCGCGAGATCACCATCAATTCGTGCAGACCCGCTCGGCCCTTGAACCCGCTGTCGCTGCAGCGATTGCAGCCCGGGCTGTGGAAGCTCTGCAGGCGGCCGTCCTTGGCGTGCCGGGTCAGCCAGCCTTCGAGCACCTGCTCCCTCGCGATCGGCGGTTCGGCGTGGCCGAAGGCATGCATGTAGTCGTCCAGCCACTCGTCGATCTGCTGACTGGTTGCATCCTTGGCCACCCGGCAGCCGGTGCACAGCCGCCTGACCAGGCGTTGCGCCAGCACCGCGAGCAACGAATCGGCAAAGTTGAACGGATCCATGCCCATGTCGAGCAGCCGGGTCACGGTTTCCGGGGCGCTGTTGGTGTGCAGCGTCGACAACACGAGGTGACCCGTCAGTGACGCCTCGACGCCCATGTTGGCGGTTTCCTTGTCGCGCATTTCGCCGACCATGATCACGTCCGGATCGGCGCGCAGGAAGGCCCGCAACGCTTTCGCAAAGGTCCAGTCGATCTTCGGATTGACCTGCACCTGGCGCAGGCCGGGCTGGGTAATCTCGACCGGATCCTCGGCGGTCCAGATTTTTCGTTCGGGCACGTTGATGAAGCTCAGCACTGAGTGCAGCGTCGTTGTCTTGCCGGAGCCTGTCGGGCCGACACACAACACCATGCCGTAGGGGCGTTCGACGGCGAGCTTGAGTTCGCGCAGGTTGTATTCCGACAGCCCGAGGTTGTCGACCGGCATCGGCTTGGCCGATGCCAGGATCCGCATCACGACGTCTTCAAGATTCTGTGCGGTCGGAATTGTCGCAACCCGCAATTCGAGCCGATGCTGCGGCGAGAACTTGGCGAAATTGATCTTGCCGTCCTGCGGCTTGCGGCGCTCGGAAATGTCGAGGTCGCACATGATCTTGATGCGCGCCACCAGTGCCGATCGGTAGCCCGAAGGCAATTCCAGGTAGGTGCTCAGCACCCCGTCCTTGCGGAAACGGATGCGCACCTTTTCCTTGCCGGGATAACTTTCGATGTGGATGTCGCTGACGCCGTCGCGGCTCGCCTCGACGATCATGTTGTTGATCAGCCGGACCAACGAGTTGTCCGACTGTTCGATCTGCTTTTCGTCTTCGCCGCCACCTTGTCCCTGTTCGACGTCCTTTTCAAGGCTTTCGAGCAGTTCCCCGGTGACTCTGCTGTTGTCGATGCTCTCTTCGAATGACAGCTCGATTTCGGCCGTGGCAGTATCGCCGATGCGGCCGTATTCGCGCCGGATTGCCTGCTCGATGCTGCGCGCCTGCGCCAGCACTGGCACGACCTTGACCTGGGCGAAGAATTCGGCCTCCTCGACCGCGTTGCGTCGTCTTGCCGGGTCATCCAGCGCGATCACCAGGCGGCCGTCGCGCAACAGCAGTGGCAGCACCTGCAGGCGCTGCGCGATCTGGAAGCTGAGCGCCTTCAACGCCGGCGTCTCGACAGGAAAGGCTTCCAAATCGACCATCGGATAGCCCATCTTGCGCGCCAGTGCGGTCTGCAAGTCATCGCGCGAGACGGTACCCATGCGCACCAGCACTTCACCCAGCGGCACGCTGCGATCGAGCTTCTGCTGTTCCAGTGCCTCGCTGATCTGAGCCTCGTTGACCATGCCCAGCGAGGTCAACGCCTCGCCGATGCGCACAATCGGCATCTTGCTCTGCTGATCGATTGCCTCGAGCAGTTGCTCCGGCGTCACGACCTTGCGCGACAACAGGATATCGCCCAGCTTCTGGGTACGCAGATGCTGTTGCTGATCGATCGCCTGATCGAGCTGTTCGTTGGTGACGGCGTGCTGCTCGACAAGCAACTCGCCGATCCGCTCGCCGATCTCGAAGCCCTTGTAGGCCTTCAGCGGTATGAACAAGCGGCTGACCCTGTCGCGGTCGTCCAGTGGCGGAAACAGGAACAGTCCGTACGGGCTCTCGACATGGCCGATGGTGTCGCCTTCGTAGACCGTGCCGTCGTGCAGCGTCACCCGATAGCGCGAACGCGGACGCTGGGCCAGCAACTGCGCATGCGGGTCCTTGTCGTCGGGCGGCAAGGGCGCCAGCGGTGCCATCAGCAAGATGGTGCGGAACTGGTCGAAGCGCAACGGCATCGTGGTCCGCGCCGGCGGCAATTGCACATGCAGCACCGATTCTTCAGGAACGAAAAATGTCAGGCGTCCGCGGGTCCGATGGCTGTTGACCGCTTCGATTTCGCACGGCTGCGACTGCATGTGCTTGTCGGGGCCCGGATAGCTCGCGAACGGCGGCGTCGGCCAGCGAAACGGTTCGCGGCTGAGCTTGTCGTCAGCAGCGGAGCCGGATGTAGCGGCAGGTTTCGGAATGGCAGACAGTGCGGCGCTCGACACAGACTTCGTATCGATCACTTCCCACTGGACGACATTCGACTGATTTGACATGACGCTCCGGATGTGCCGCGGGTGCTCAGCCCCCATTGCAAAGATGCAGGTTTCAGCCGCAGGCGGTGATGCGGCTCTGAATTGGATGATGACATTCACCACCGCCCTTCAACGCGTGAAAAGGCGGGTCGTCAGCTGTCTGTTCCGTGATTATCGGATTGGTTCCGGACTCTCTTTGCATCCCGGATCTGCAAGCCATGTGACAAGACGCGCAACAATGGGGGCGCTTTTACCCACAACACCGAGCTTCGATCGCTCAAATCCAACCCATGCCACGCCGTATTCACCGCGAACGCCACCGCAGCGATCGGGTAGGTTGGCTGCGTGCGGCCGTGCTTGGGGCCAATGATGGCATCGTCTCGACGGCTAGTCTGCTGGTCGGAATTGCAGCTGCGGGTGCCGAGCAATCTGCCTTGGTGATTGCCGGGATTGCTGCGTTGGTGTCCGGAGCGATGTCGATGGCTGCTGGCGAGTATGTGTCGGTCAGTTCGCAGGCCGACACCGAACGCGCTGATCTTGCCAAGGAACGCGAGGAACTCGCGGCGCCGGGTGACCACGAGCGCGAAGAGTTGGCGCACATCTATGTCGGCCGCGGCCTCGACGCCGACCTCGCCGACGAAGTGGCACGCCAGCTGATGGATCACGATGCGCTGGGAGCCCATGCTCGCGACGAGCTGGGCATCACCGAAATCCTCAGCGCCAGGCCGATCCAGGCGGCGTTGACGTCTGCCGCATCGTTTGCCAGTGGCGCCTTGTTGCCGCTGGCGACAGTTGCGCTCGCGCCTGCGGCGCAGCGGGTACCGCTGGTGGCGCTGACGGCGCTGGTTTTCCTGATCGGACTCGGCATGCTGGCGGCGCGCGCCGGCGGTGCACCGGTCGGTCCGGCGGCCGTACGGGTCGCTTTCTGGGGCGGGCTGGCGATGGGTTTGACCGCACTTGTCGGCCGCTTGTTCGGCTCCGGCGGCTGATGTCCGGCGTGATTCTGCTGACCGGCTTCGACGCGTTCGGTGGCGACGCTGTCAATCCGTCGATCGACCTGGCCCGCGCTCTGGAGGGCGAAGTCGTCGATGGATCGCGGGTCGTGGCCGAACAACTGCCTTGCGAATTTGCCCGTTCGACCACATTCTTGTTCGCTGCGCTGGAGCGGTGGTCGCCGCGGCTGGTATTGGCAATCGGACAGGCTGGTGGGCGCGCAGACTTGTCGTTCGAACGGATCGCGATCAACCTCATCGACGCCAGAATTGCCGACAACGCCGGCGCGCAGCCGATCGATGTGGCCGTCGATCCCGACGGGCCCGCCGCCTATTTCAGCACCCTGCCCATCAAACGGATGGCGGCGGCGGTCAGGCGCGCGGGCGTACCCGCGTCGATTTCATACAGTGCCGGCAGCTTCGTCTGCAACCAGATCTTTTATGCGCTGCAGCACCGCCTGGCAGGTTACAGTGCCGGGATTCCGGGTGGTTTCATGCATGTCCCCTTGCTGCCCGAGCAGGCAGTGCGGCGCGCGTCAACAGGGCAGGCAATTTCAGCCAGCATGGCGCTTGCGCAAATGGTGCTTGGTACGCGCGTGGCGTTGCAGGCTGCGCTTCGAGATCCTGTCCCTGGCATGGCGGGCCTCGAATCGAGCGAAGGCATTCTGTCTTGAGTTGCCAGGCTCGACATGACGCGCTTTCGTCGGTGCGCTTGAAAGGTGTCGCCGAGCCAGTCGACTCATTCGTGCTTTAGCCCGCAACTTCCAGCCTCACACCATGTCGCGAAGCAAGATCGTCCTGATCGCCGTATTTGTCCTGCTGGTCGGGTTGTTCTTCGCGTTCGACCTTGGGCACTATCTGACGCTCGATTACCTGAAGCGCAGCCAGACTGAATTCTCCGAGCTGTATTCGCGCAAGCCGGCGCTGGTGCTGGCATCGTTCTTCGCGATCTATGTGGCGGTCACTGCGCTGTCGCTGCCGGGGGCCGCGATCATGACATTGGCTGCAGGTGGACTGTTTGGCTTGTTGATCGGCACCGTGCTGGTGTCGTTTGCGTCGAGCATCGGCGCGACGCTTGCGTTTCTGGTTTCACGGTATGCGCTTGGCGATACGGTGCAGGCCAATTTCGGCAACCGACTCGCAGAAGTCAACAAGGGCATCGAAAAGGATGGCGCCTTCTACCTGGTGACATTGCGACTGGTTCCGTTGCTGCCGTTCTTCGTCATCAACCTGGTGCTCGGGCTGACGAAGATGAAGGTCGGAGTGTTCTACCTGGCCAGCCAGATCGGTATGCTGGCGGGCACGATTGTGTACGTCAATGCGGGCACCCAGTTGGGTCAGATCGACTCGCTGTCGGGCATCCTGTCGCCTGGCCTGATCGGCTCGTTCGTGCTGCTCGGCATTTTCCCGTTGATCGCCAAGAAGCTGGTCGACGCCTGGAAAGCGCGCCAGGTCTACAAGCCCTGGGCTTCGGTCAAGCCCAGGCGCTTCGATCGCAACATGGTCGTGATCGGCGCCGGCGCCGCCGGTCTGGTGACCTCGTACATCGCGGCGGTCGTCAAGGCCAAGGTCACGCTGGTCGAGAGCCACAAGATGGGTGGCGACTGCCTCAACTATGGTTGCGTGCCGAGCAAAGCCTTGATCAAGACCGCAACCCTGATGTCGCAGATGCGCCACTCGACCCGATACGGCATCGCGAAGGCCGATGCGACGGTGAATTTCGGCGACGTGATGGAGCGCATCGCCGGCATCGTCAGGCAGGTGGAGCCGCATGATTCGGTCGAGCGCTATACCAGCCTGGGTGTCGACGTGGTGTTGGGCAAGGCCAGGATGCTGAATCCCTGGACCGTCGAGATCGCGCTGGATGACGGCGGAACGCAAACGCTGACGACCCGCAACATCGTCATCGCGACCGGCGCGGCGCCGTTCGTGCCTCCGCTGCCAGGCCTGCAAGAAGCGGGCTTCCTGACCAGCGATACCCTTTGGGGCTTGCGCGAGTTGCCCGAGAGGCTGGTGGTGCTGGGTGGTGGCCCGATCGGCTGCGAATTGGCGCAGAGCTTTGCTCGCCTCGGATCGCAAGTCACGCAAGTCGAGATGGCGCCGCGCATCATGTTGCGCGAGGACGAAGAGGTCAGTCTGCTGGCCCGAAGTTCGCTCGAGCAGGACGGGGTACGCGTATTGACCGGGCACAAGGCGCTGCGCTGCGAAACGGTCACCACCGATGGCGTGACCTCCAAATGCCTCGTCGTCGAAGCGGGCGGAACCGAGCATCGCCTCCCGTTCGACCAGTTGCTCTGCGCGGTCGGTCGCAGTGCACGCCTGAAGGGTTTCGGCATCGAGGAGCTTGGCATCAACACCGGCAAGACGGTCGAGATCAACGACTATCTGCAGACCAAATACCCGAACATCCTGGCTGCTGGCGATGTAGCCGGGCCGTTCCAGTTCACCCACACCGCGTCGCACCAGGCTTGGTATGCGGCGGTCAACGGGCTGTTTGGGCGCTTCAAGAAATTCAAGGCTGATTATTCGGTCATTCCTTGGGCCACCTTCATTGATCCGGAGGTGGCGCGGGTCGGCTTGAACGAGCAAGACGCGAAGGAAAAAGGGATCGCGTACGAGGTCTCGCGCTTCGAGCTCGAAGAGCTCGATCGGGCGATCGCCGACAGCGCCACCAAGGGTTTCGTCAAGGTGCTCACCGTGCCCGGCAAGGACAAGATTCTCGGTGTGACGATCGTCGGGCTGCACGCCGGCGATCTGCTGGCCGAGTATGTGCTGGCGATGCGCCACGGACTGGGCCTGAACAAGATCCTGGGCACGATTCACACCTATCCGACCTTGGCCGAAGCGAACAAATACGCGGCTGGCGAATGGAAGCGCGCCCATCAACCGAAGCGCCTGCTCGAATGGGTGGCGAAATACCATGCCTGGGAGCGCGGCTGAAAACGGCCCTGCGACTCATCGCCGATGATCAGACTGGAAACAGCAAGATGAACTCGACCGGATTCACCATTGCGCCGATCACCCGCTCGGGCCTGGTCCGGCTGCGCTGGATGATGCTGCTGATCACCGGCATTTTCAGCCTCGTGCTTGCCCTTCCGGCACGCGCCGATTTCGATCACGGCCACGTCGCCTGGGATGCGTTGGTCAAGCGCCATGTCAAATGGCTGCCGGACAACAAGCAGGCCCGTGTCGACTATGCCGGCTTCCAGCGTGATCGCCCGGCGCTGAAGCAGGTGCTCGACAGTTATTCGGCAGTCGGCCGAAAGGAGTTCGACGGCTGGAGCAAGCCGCAGCGCATGGCGTTCCTGATCAATGCCTATAACGCTTTCACGATCGAGCTGATCCTGAGCAAATACCCCGATCTGAAATCGATCAAGGATCTTGGCTCGGTGTTCCAGTCGCCCTGGAAGAAGGAATTCTTCAGCCTGCTCGGCGAAAAGCGCAATCTGGACTGGATCGAACACAGCCAGCTGCGCCCCAACTACGCCGAGCCGAGGGTCCATGCTGCCGTCAACTGCGCCAGCATCGGTTGCCCGGCGTTGCGCGACGAAGCCTTTGTTGCGCAACGCCTCGATGCCCAGCTCGAAGATGGCATGACGCGTTTTCTCGGCGACCCGACGCGCAATCGGGTGCGCGACGGCAAGCTCGAAGTCAGCATGATCTTCAAATGGTTTCGTGAGGATTTCGAAAAGGGCGATCTCGGTCTGCGCAAGGTCGAAGACTTGTTCGCGCGCTATGCCAAGGCCCTCAGCGACGATCCGGCCGTGCAGGCCAGGCTGCGCGCCGGCTCGCTGCCGATTGACTACCTCGACTACGACTGGTCGCTGAATGTCGTTGGCCGCTAGCGCCGCTCGCTGGATGGGAGGATTGATCGTTGCGGCCTCGAGCATCGCAGCGGCTCAAGCATCTACCAGTCTCGCGCCGTTCGCCGCTGAAGGAGGCGATGGTGTGCCGACCGCACCCTGGCTTGTCGAGACGCTGCCCGATCAGCGATCGCCGGTCACGACGTTCCGCATCGTCCGGATCGATGGCCGCCAGGCCGTTCGGATCGAGGCGAACGCGTCGTACGGCAACCTGGTGCACCGGCTGCAGCGTGCACCGGGAAACGGCTGGTTGAGCTGGCAATGGCGAGTCGACGAATTGAATCGGGCTGCCGATCTGCGCAGCAGGCAGGCCGACGACACCAGCGCCAAAGTGTGCGTGATGTTCGCGATGGCGCTCGATCGGGTGCCGTTTGTCGAGCGCCAGATCCTGCGCATCGCGCGATCGCGCACCGGCCTGGATCTGCCTGCTGCGACGGTCTGTTATGTCTGGGACTCGACGCTGGCGGCCGGAACGCGCATCGACAATGCCTATTCCCGGCGGGTCCGCTATCTGGTGCTGCGATCCGGGGCGCTCGCAGAGCCTCGCTGGGTTGCCGAGCGGCGCGATCTGGTGGCCGATTTCAAGTTGCTGTTCGGTGATGAGAGCCCGAAAGAGGTGCCGTTGATCCAGGCGATCGCGATCGGTGCCGATGCCGACAACACCCGTGGCAATAGCCTTGCCTACATTGCCGATCTGCGGCTCGCGCCTTGAAACACCTGTTGCTGCTGGGTGGCGGTCACGCCCACGTCCATGTGCTGCGCGAACTGGCGCTGCAGCGGATGCCTGCGGTGCAGGTCTCGCTGGTCTCGCCGCATTTGCGCCAGCTCTATTCCGGGATGGTGCCGGAACGGCGATTAGCGCTGGAAAAACCACATTGACCGACGCTTCGTCGAAAAATACTCAGGTCGCATCAACGCCTGATTCACAACCCCGTGCGACGCCTATTCGCGCGGCTTGAAAGCGATCAACATGCTCGCCGGAACCCGGCCGTCGAGATCGCGCGGCAGGATTTCGGTGCGATCGATCGCACGTTGCACCGCTTGATCCCACTCGGCGCTGCCGCTGCTGCGCACCAGTTTCTGGCTGATGATGCGGCCGTCGGGTGCCAGCCGAACCAGCACCTCGGCCTGCGGATTTTCAGTGAGCTGGTCGACGAACACGATATTCGGCTTGATCCGCGCCTTGACGCGTCCGGCATAGCCGTCTGATGGCGCGGCGTTCTGCGCAGCGGTGCCTTTCGACCCGACCTCGCCCGTGCTGCCACCGGCCTGGCTCAACATGCGCTTGAGCGCTGCTTCGCGGTTGTCGGCGATGCGCTTGGCATCGGCTTTTTCCTTGGCTTCATCGAGCTTGGCCTGACGCAGTTCCTCTTCTTTGCGCTTTTTCTCTTTGTCCGCTTCGGCCTTGGCTGCCTTTTCGGCTTTCTCGGCTTTCTCGGCCTTTTCCTTGGCGTCGAGCGCCTTGGCGGCCGCTTCGGCCTTGGCCAACTCGAGCTTCTTCTCGGCCTGCTTCTTCTTCAACGACTCTTTTTTCAGTCGATCTTCTTCGCGCTGCTCTTCGACGCGACGCTCCCGTTCCTCGCGTCTGGCCTTTTCGATCGCGATCTTCGGGTCGGGCAGCGCCTTGGCCGGCTCGGGCTCGGGTTGCGCCTTCGGCTCGGGTTTGGGTTCAGGTTTCGGGGGCGGCGCCGGCTTCGGCTTCGGTGGCATCGGTCGTTCGGCTTTCGGCGGGGTCGGCTCGGGCGCGGCTGCCCTTGGTGCGGCTACCTGAGGCACCGCCGCCCACAATTCAGCCTGCATGCCTTCGGGATTGCTGGTGTGCCAGTTGACGCCGATCGCGAGCCCGACGATCAGCAGCACATGCACCAGCAGCGCAAGCATCAGCCCACGCCCCATGCCGCCGGGCGACCGGGGCATCAGCGGATCGCGGCTGTGTTTCAGCGGGTTCTTCACGCCGGCTCAGCCTCCGCCCGATTTCACGGCCAGTCCGACCCGCAGCACGCCCGCGCGCTGCAGGCTGTCCATCACCTTCACCACGACTTCGTATTTGACGCCCCGATCGGCCGATATCACGACCGGCGTGTTGATGTCGCCATCCTGCAGGTCGCGCACCCGTGCCGGCAAGTTGCGCAGCGCCAGCGTTTGCGGATTCTTTTCGCCACTCAGGCGCAGACGCAGCCCTTCATCGGCTGCCACGATGATCTCGATCACCCGCTCGGGCTGCTGCTTGCTCTTGCCCACCGAAGGCAGATCGACCAGACCGGTGGTGATCAGCGGCGCGCTGACCATGAAGATGATCAGCAGAACCAGCATGACGTCGATGAACGGCACCATGTTGATCTCGTTGATGGTGCGGCGGTGGCCGCGCCCACGCCCGCTGACGGCCGGCATCTAGCGACCTCCCACCGTGCTGGGAGACGGGCTGCCAGCCACCTGCCCGGCATTGCGCTGCAGGATGTTCGAGAACTCTTCGATGAAGGTCTCGAGCTGGGTGGCGATGCGGTCGATGTCGCGCGCGAAGCGGTTGTAGGCGATGACAGCCGGGATCGCTGCGAACAGACCGATCGCGGTGGCAACCAGCGCCTCGGCGATGCCGGGCGCGACAGTCGCCAGCGTGACCTGCTGCAGGTTCGACAGCCCGACGAAGGCGTGCATGATGCCCCACACCGTACCGAAAAGTCCGACATAAGGGCTGACCGAGCCGACCGAGGCCAGGAATGACATGTTGGTCTCGATGTTGTCGAGCTCGCGCTGGAAGCTCGCCCGCATCGCCCGCCGGGCGCCATCGAGCAACGCGCTGGCATCGCCCGCACGACGCTCACGCAGCTTCAGAAACTCGCGCATGCCGGACGCGAAGATGCGCTCCATCGGCGAGCCGTCGGGTTTGTCGGTGGCGTCGGTATACAACTCGGTCAGGTTCTTGCCAGCCCAGAATTCGCGCTCGAAATTGTCGCTGCCCGCGCGAATCCGGCGCAGGCCGAACAGCTTGCCGAAAATCACTGTCCAGCTGGCCATCGATGTCAGCATCAGGCCGGCCATCACAAGCTGGACCACCAGACTGGCTTCCAGCACGAGCTTGATGATCGAGAGGTCTTGGTTCATTCGAGTGCGTCGAGAAGATCGTTTGGGATGCGGCAGGGCCGAAAGGTTCCGGCATCGACACAGGCAATCCGTATCCTGCCTTCGCACAGCAGGCGTTCGGCCTGACCATCGGCACCGATGCGCCAGGCCTGTTGCGACAGTGTCATGCCGACCCGGCCGGCATGGTCGCGGGCGACGGTGATGTCGAGTTCGTCGTCGAGGCGCGCCGGTTGGATGTAGCGGCACTCGGTTTGCGCCACGATGAACATCACGCCACGGTCGACCCGCAGGCGCTCTTGCGAGATGCCGGCTGCACGCAACCATTCGGTGCGTGCGCGTTCGAAATATTTCAGATAGTTGGCGTAGAAGACGATGCCGCCGGCATCGGTATCCTCCCAGTACACCCGCAGACGGCTGCGAAATACGATCAGGCCGGCGCTCTTCATGCGCGCTTCATGCCTGGCAAGACTACCGCCAGCCTGCGCAGCGCCTCGTCGAGCTGGTCCAGCGAGCTGGCGTATGAAAACCGCACGAAGCGCGCGATATCGTGACGGCCGAAGTCCCGCCCCGGGGTCACCGCGATGTGCGCCTTGTGCATCAGCTGGTACGCAAAATCCCAACTGCCACCGGCGGTCAGATCGGCGAATCGGCTGCAATCTGCCCACGCATAAAACGCACCGTCCGGCATCACCGGCACCGACAGACCGAGTGCATCGAGCGCGGGCACCAGCAAATCGCGCCGCTTGCGGAATTCGGCTCGGCGTCGCTCGTATTCGGCGATCGATTCAGGCTCGAAACAGGCCAGTGCGGCGTGCTGGGCCAGCGTCGAAGGGCAGATGAACAGGTTCTGCGCCAGCTTCTCGATGGCCGGCACCAAGGCGCGCGGCAGCACCAGCCAGCCGAGCCGCCAGCCGGTCATGTTGAAATATTTTGAAAAGCTGTTGATCGAGATGACATCGTCGCCATGGCCCTGACCATGGACCAGGACACTTTGTCCGTAGCGGTCGTCGAAGCTGAGGCCGAGGTAGATTTCGTCGACCAAGGTGAAGCCGCCGCGCTGGCGCACCACGTCGACGATCCTGCCCATCTCGGTCGGATCGATCGATGTGCCGGTCGGATTCGACGGTGACGCGAGCAGGACTCCGCGGGTCGCGCCGCGCCAGGCGCTCGCCACGGCGTCGGCGCTGAGCTGGAACCGTTCCGCCGGACCGGCGGGCAGCAGCACAGCGGTGCCGTCTGCTGCAGCGACGAAATGGCGATTGCAGGGATAACTCGGATCGGGCAGCAGCACTTCGTCGCCAGCTTCGATCAAGGCCAGGCAGACCAGTTGCAAGGCGGCCGATGCGCCGGCGGTGACGACAATGCGATCGGCCTCGACGCTCAATCCGAACCGTTCCTGGTACCAGTTGCTGATGCGTTTGCGCAGTTCCGGGAGGCCGGTGGCGTCGGTATATTGGCTGCGCCCATGCTCGATCGCCGAGATGGCCGCCTCGCGGACCAGCGGCGCGGCCGTGAAATCCGGCTCACCGATGTTCAGAAAGATCATCGGCGATCCGCCTTGCCGCGGGTCACATGCCGGCGTGCGCGCCAGTTCGGCGGCCGCCTTCGCAAACTCCATGACGTAGAAGGGGTCGATCGAGTCGAGGCGCTTGGCCAGTTTCACCGGTTCACCTCCGCTCGGCTGGTGACCGATCGACATCGTGCTGGTCGGGTCACTGATTTCAGCGACGTGGTTCACCGCGCGCCGAGCGCGCGGCATTGACCTCGACCTGACGCATGTCGGCCGCAACCTTGTCGAGCACACCGTTGACATAGCGGTGACCGTCGGTTCCGCCGTAACTCTTGGCCAGTTCGACGGCCTCGTTGATCGCCACCTTGTAAGGAATGTCGATGCAGTGCTTGAGCTCATAGGCGCCGAGCAGCAGGATGCCGTGTTCGACCGGCGACAAATCCTTGGTCGGCCGATCGACATGACGGGCCAGTATGGCGTCGAGATCGGCCGCCTCACGGATACAGCCATGCAGCAGGGCGTCGAAATGCGCGGTATCGCAACCCGGGTAGAACTCCAGTTCTCGCATGTGGGCATCGATCACGCCGCCATCGCTGCCGCCCACCAACCACTCGTACAAGCCCTGCAGCGCGGCCTCGCGCGAGCGCCGGCGTGGTGATTTCTTGCGTGCCGGTGCGGGGGTGCCGCTGCGTCGACTGCCGGCGCCACGTGGGGTTGTTGCCGGAGCAACTGGCACGTCGTCGGGTTTCGGATCGTCACTCACAACAGCTTGTCCATCAGGTTGGCCATCTCGACCGCCACGCGGGCCGCGTCACGGCCTTTTTCCTCGGCGCGGGCCCAGGCCTGCGCTTCGGTCTCGACGGTCAGGATCGCATTCGCGATCGGGATGCCGTTGTCGAGCGACACCCGCGTCACGCCAGCGCCGCTTTCGTTCGCCACCAGCTCGAAGTGATAGGTCTCGCCGCGAACGATGCAGCCCAGCGCGACGAGCGCGTCGTAGCCTTCGGTCTCGGCCAGCGCCAGCAGCGCCAGCGGAACTTCGAGCGCCCCCGGCACGCTGACGTGCTTGATGTGCTTCGGGCTCACGCCCAGCGCGCTCAACTCTGCAAGGCAGGCGCGGGCCAGCGTGTCGGTCAGGGTCGCATTGAAGCGCGCCTGCACGATGCCGATGCGCAGGTCGCGCCCGTCGATCTTCGCGATCAGGCCGCCACCGCTGGCCAGGCCATTCGTGCGCCCGCTTTCACCCTTGTCAGCGTCTTGCATGGTGCAGTTCCGGGTCAGTCGAGTTCATGTGTGGGCGGCAACAAAGCCGGTGACTTCGAGGCCGTAGCCCACCATGCTGGGCATGCGGCGCGGGCTGCCGAGCAGCTTCATCTTCGTGATGCCGATCTCGCGCAGGATCTGCGCGCCGATGCCGTAGGTGCGCAAGTCCATCTGGCTGGTGCGCGCAGGGGCCGCTTCGGGGCAGGCCAGCACGCGTGGCAGCAGCGCCGCCACGTCTTCG
>JBDTQC010000004.1:0-28008 GCA_039932405.1 Ideonella sp. | reverse complement strand
TGCGCGACATCATCGCGATCCTGGGCATGGACGAACTGGCACCGGAAGACAAGCTGGCCGTGGCCCGCGCCCGCAAGATTCAGCGTTTCCTGTCGCAGCCGTTCCATGTGGCCGAGGTATTCACCGGCTCGCCGGGCAAATATGTGCCGCTGAAGGAAACCATTCGCGGCTTCAAGATGATCGTCGGCGGCGAGTGTGATCACCTTCCCGAGCAGGCCTTCTACATGGTCGGCACCATCGACGAGGCCTTCGAGAAGGCCAAGAAGATTAATTGATCCCCCCCGGAGCGCCTGACGGCGCACCCCCCCAGGGGGGCGCCGCTGGTGGCCCGGCAAAGCCGGTTCCACGGCGGCTGCTTGATCTGGCGCTTCACAGGTCGCAGGAGTTTTGATGGCATCCACATTGCATGTTGACGTTGTGTCCGCTGAGGAGTCGATCTTCTCGGGCGAGGCCAGATTCGTAGCTCTGCCCGGCGAAATGGGCGAGTTGGGTATCTATCCCCGGCATACGCCACTGATCACGCGCATCCGCCCCGGCGCGGTGCGTATCACGCGAGCCGACAACGGCGAAGAAGAGTTCGTATTCGTCGCCGGTGGCATTCTCGAAGTGCAACCGGGCACCGTGACAGTGCTGGCCGATACCGCCATTCGTGGCCGCGATCTCGACGAGGCCAAGGCATCCGAAGCCAAGAAAATTGCCGAAGAAGCGATGAAAAACGCCAAGAGCGACATCGATTTCGCGAAGGCACAGGGCGAGTTCGCTGCGATGGCTGCCCAGATCGCCGCCTTGCGCAGGTTCAGGAAGAAGTAGCAGCGGGAGCCGGATTCGGCGCATCCCGAGACGGGAGAACACTGATTTGAAGTGCGTTGGGCCCAGATCGGGCCCTTTCGCATTTGATTCACAATGGGACGGAACATTCCACGCTCTGGCGGGTCACTCTGTAAAGGGCCCCCGCCCGGTCTCAATTTCAAACAAGGAAGCTATCATGAGCGATTCTGCAAGCACCGAACAATTGTCGACCGATGTCCAGAATGCAATCCGCAGCGCTGAAGACATGTTCCAGCAAGCCGCCAGCGCCGGTGGTGACAAGGCTGCCGAGTTGCGCGAGCGCGCGATGGAGCAATTGCGCACCTTGCGCGAGAAACTGCATGACGCGCAGGATTCGGTCGTCGAAAGCAGCAAGGCAGCTGCCCGGGCCACCGACGATTTTGTGCACGACCATCCGTGGAAATCGATCGGTACCGCCGCAGCAGTCGGCGTGCTGATCGGTCTGTTGTTGAATCGCCGCTGAGTCGGGCGAATGCAAAGGCCTCGCGCGTTGTGCTGTCATGAGCAGTGAACCGGGCTTGTTCGATTCGCTGCGCCGCGCTTCTGGCACAGCGCTTTCGATCTTCCAGAGTCGTCTCGAACTCGCAACGCTTGAACTGAGTCTGGCGCGTCGCCAGGTGATGCTGTCGGCCGGGCTCGGCTTGCTGGCGCTGATGTTGGTGGTCGTCGGCCTGGTGACGTTGTCGGTGTCAGTGGTGCTGGTGCTGTGGGATCGGGCCGGCGTGATGGCGCTGGTCGGGATGGGTGTCATCTATCTGCTGGGTGGTGTCTTGCTGATCTTGAAGGTGAAATCTCAGCTGGCTTCGCAACCCCGCCTGCTGCAAGAAACCAATGCCGAACTGCAGCGCGACGCGTCGATGCTGCGTGGCGCACCCTCCGATCACCACTGACGGCTGAATATCTCGACAACCACGCATGGCTGAAAACGAACTAGATCTGCATACGCGCAAGCAATTGCTGCTGACGCGCATTGCGCTGGAGCGTGTCCAGTGGTCGCACGATGTCGGGATGGTGCGCACCGCAGCCAGTCCCCGTAACATTGCAGCGGGTGCGGTGCGTTCGATTCTGCCCGACCGGATAGGCAACTCGCTGCTCGGTTCACCCGGGCATTCCGGTCGTTCGGTTGCTGCGAATGTGAGCAGTGGCGTAATGCGGGCGATCTGGATCGCACGGCGCTACCCGGTCGTCGTCTCGCTGGCCGGTGCTTTGCTGGCTCGGCGTCTGATTCGACGCGTTCTGGTTGTCGGAGTCATTGGTGCTGCGGTGGCCGGCGGCGTCTGGTATGTCAGGACAAACCGGCCGCGCAGTTGATCGTGCGGTTGGCAGCCATTGCTACCGCACGTCCGGCCGATTGCTCAATTCGTCAGGGTTTGGTTGATTGTTGACGAGCGGAAAGTGCAGGCGGAGCAGGCGATCGACTGCGCCGATGGCCGCGATGATCCCCGCTTCGAATTGCCCGTTCCGGCAAGCTGACGCCAACTGATCGACGACGCTGCGCCATTGCGAGCCGTCAACATGTTGCTGCACGCCGCGATCGGCGACGATCTCGATCCGGTGTTCGGCCAGCAGCAGGTAGATCAGCACGCCATTGTTGGCTTGGGTATCCCAGACTCCCAGTTTGCCGAACATCGCGATCGCTCGTTCGCGCGCGTCGGCATGGCGCCAGAGATACGACAGTGGCAAGCTCGCTTCGATGCAGACGCGGATTTCGCCAGTGTGGGCCAGCTCGCTTTGGGCGGTCGCGGCCTGGATCCGGTCAAGGCCGGGTTGGCCTATCACGCGACGAGCGTAGCGCTCGTCAAGCAGGCGGTGGCGAACGATTCGAATCCATCGGTTCATGCGAGTTTGCCTCTGCGAATGGCCATTCGGTTGCCGTTCGAGACTGATCTCACCAGCTGCCCGAGGCGCCGCCGCCACCGAAATCGCCGCCGCCGCCAGAGCTGAATCCGCCCCCGCCCCCGCCCCAGCTGCTGCCGCCTCCACCGCCTCCGCCCCAGATGATCGGCCCCGAGCCGCCGCGCCGGCCGCCGCCAATACCGACGCCGATCACCCCCACCATCACGATGGCAACGATGGCACCACCAACGGCCAACAGCAGGCTGCTCGTGAGAAACCATGCCAGACCACCGACCGCCGATGCGGTTACCACCGAGCCCAGCATGCGCCCGAAGATGGCGCTGAGAATGCCGCCGACCAGCGGAACGGCAATGAAGAAAATCATCGCCAGCGAACCAAAGTCAAAGCCGGAGTCGCCCTGGCCCGAGCGGGGATTGGCCGCTACAGCGGGAAGGGCCTCGCCACGCACGCCTGCGGCGATTGCGTCGACGGCAGCGTTCAGGCCACCGGCGAAATCGCCCTGACGAAATGCCGGCGTGATCCGTCCATCGATTATCCGTCTTGCCGCCAGATCGGGGATGGCGCCCTCGAGCGTTTTGGCAACCTCGATGCGGATTTTCCGGTCGCCCTGCGCACTGACGATCAACACGCCGTCGCCAACCTCTCGTCGACCGAGCTTCCATTGGTCGGCAACGCGTTGCGCAAAGGCGGCGATATCTTCTGGCGCTGTCGTTTGAACCAGCAGGATGACCACCTGGCTGCCGGTCGCGGCTTCCAGCGCTGCCAGTTTCTGCTCGAGGGCCTGGCGTTGCGCCGGGTCGAGCGTACCGGTCTGGTCGATGACCCGCCCGCTGAGAGTGGGCACCGGCAGCACGTCCTGAGCGCGTAGAACTGTTGCTGCACCGATCAGCAGAAAGGCAGTCAGCAGCTGCAGCAGCCAGGCCAGGCCAGGCGCCACCCGGCATGTCTGCTCCGGAACGTGGCTGATGCCGCCAGTCTTCACTTCGGGGCTGGTTTGCCGAAATCGACCGTCGGCGGTGCCGAGATCTGGGCTTCGTTCTGGACCGCGAAGGTGGGCTTCAGCTGATAGCTCATGGCCATCGCCGTCAAGTTGCTCGGGAAGCTGCGAATCAAAACGTTGTAGCTGGTGATCGCCTTGATGTAGCGATTGCGGGCCACCGTGATGCGGTTTTCAGTGCCTTCGAGCTGAACCCGCAGATCCTGGAATGCCTGATTCGCCTTCAGGTTCGGATACTGTTCGCTGACTACCATCAGGCGGCTCAAGGCGCCGGTCAGCTCTCCTTGCGCCTGCTGGAACTTGGCGAAGGCGGCGGGGTCGTTGACCAGCTCCGGCGTGGCCTGGATCGACGTCGCCTTGGCGCGTGCCTCGATCACCTTGGTCAGCGTTTCCTGCTCGAAGTTGGCCTCGCCCTTGACTGTGGCGACGATGTTCGGAATCAGATCAGCGCGGCGCTGATATTGATTCAGCACTTCTGACCAAGCGGCTTTTACTTCCTCATCGAGCCGCTGGAAGTCGTTGTAGCCGCAGCCCGTCAGGGCGCTGGCGGCCAGCAGCATCAGGATCAGCCAGAAACGTCGAATCATTGCACAGGCTCCGTTGGAAAACTGTGCCGATGCTACCCGCAAGTGTGCCGACTCGCGGCACATTTGCACTGGCCGGTGCGCGCGCCCTAGGCTTCCTGCGCTGCCTCAACCGTCGGCGTTGATGCTGCGAATCAGTTCGCTCAGTATCCGGCTCGCATCGTCGTTGCCAACCTGACAGGTGCCGGCAGCCTCGTGCCCGCCACCGCCGAATCGCAACATCAATTCGCCGACGTTGGTGCGGCTGCTCCGATCGAGAATCGACTTGCCGGTTGCGAAGACCGTGTTGCTCTTCTGCACGCCCCACAGCACGTGGATCGAAATGTTGGTCGATGGGAACAGCGCATAGATCATGAACCGGTTGGTTGCCCAGATCGTCTCTTCATTGCGCAGATCCAGCACCACCAGGTTGCCATGCAGGCTGCTGCAACGCAGCAGTTGCTCACGCGCCTTGTCGGCGTGCTCGAGGTACAGCTCGATGCGCTCCTTGACGTCGGGCAGTCCGAGAATGTCGTTGATCCCGTGGGTTGCGCAATAGTCGATCAGGTCCATCATCAACGTGTAGTTGCTGATGCGGAAGTCACGGAAGCGCCCGAGCCCGGTTCTGGCGTCCATCAGGTAATTCAGCATCACCCAGGCTTTCGGATCGAGGATCTCGTCGCGGCTGAACTGGGCTGAGTCGGCCTTGTCGACCGCCACCATCATGTCGGGCGCAATGCGCGGGAAGGTCTTGCTGCCGCCGTAGTGATCGAAGACCACTCGCGCTGCCGATGGCGCGTGTTCATCGATCACATGGTTGGCAGCCCGGGTTCCGGCGTTGCGGACGGTTTCCGAAGAGTGGTGATCGAAAACCAGGTGGGCAGCTGCCACGTAGGGCAGATTGGTGGTGATATCGCGATCCGTGATCGCGACCTTGCCGTCCTGCATGTCCTTGGGATGAACGAACTTGATCTCGTCGATCAGATCAAGCTCCTTCAGGAGGACAGCGCAGACGAGGCCGTCGAAGTCGCTGCGGGTAACGAGACGGAACTTCTTTTCGTTCATGAGAATTCTTTGCCGGGGGTGGGAGTCGAGCGCTGGTCATTCCCATATCGGCCGATCCTCGTCAGGCTTGATTCATTCAGCAGGCAGAAAACCTTCGATCGACAGGTAACGCTCGCCCGTGTCGTAGTTGAAGCCGAGGACCGTTGCGCCTGCCGGCAGGTCGGGCAATTTCTGCGCGATCGCCGCCAGCGTTGCACCGGACGAGATGCCGACCAGTATTCCTTCCTCGCGCGCGCAGCGGCGGGCCATCTCGCGGGCGGGTTCGGCATCGACCTGGATCACGCCGTCCAGCAGATCGGTCAACAGGTTGGTCGGAATAAAGCCGGCGCCAAGCCCCTGGATCGGGTGCGGACCGGGCGGCCCGCCGCTGATCACTGCGCTGGCGGAGGGTTCGACCGCAAATACCTTCAGCTTCGGCCACTTGGCCTTCAGCACCTTGGCGCAGCCGCTGATATGGCCGCCGGTGCCTACACCGGTGATCAGTGCATCGACACCGTCCGGAAAATCAGCTGCGATCTCGGCTGCAGTGGTGCGCGCGTGCACTTCGATGTTGGCCGGATTGTCGAACTGCTGCGGCATCCACGAACCGGGAATCTCTTTCAGCAGTTCCTGGGCCCGGGCAATGGCGCCTTTCATGCCCTTCTCGCGCGGCGTCAGTTCGAATTTCGCACCGTAGGCGAGCATCAATCGGCGTCGCTCCACGCTCATGCTGTCGGGCATCACCAGCAACAGCGGATAGCCCATTACCGCGGCGACCATCGCCAGCCCGACGCCTGTGTTGCCCGAGGTCGGCTCGATGATGGTTGCGCCGGGCTTCAAATCTCCGGCGGCGATCGCCGCCTCAACCATCGCCAGTGCGATGCGGTCCTTGATCGAACCTCCGGGATTGCTGCGTTCGCTCTTGATGAACACCCGAGCGTCTGGTCCGAACAGACGCTGGATCCGGATATGCGGCGTATTGCCGATTGTCTGCAGGATGTTGTCGGCGAGCATGGAATCCTCCGGGCAAGGGTAAGCCGGCATGATAATTCGCGGATGTTTGCACCGCTGATCAATGACAACTTCCTGCGCGCTTGCTACCGTGAGCCGACCGACCACACGCCCGTCTGGCTGATGCGTCAGGCGGGTCGCTACCTGCCGGAATACCGGGCGACCCGGGCCAAGGCCGGCAGTTTCATGGGATTGGCGACCAATACCGACTACGCCACCGAGGTCACGCTGCAGCCGCTGGAGCGTTACCCGCTCGATGCGGCCATCCTGTTCAGCGACATCCTCACGGTGCCAGATGCGATGGGTCTCGGTCTGAGTTTCGCGCTGGGTGAGGGCCCCAGATTTGCGTCACCGGTGCGCGACGAGGCCGCGGTCAAGGCACTCGCGGTTCCCGACATGGACAAGCTGCGCTACGTTTTCGATGCCGTCACGTCGATCCGCAAGGCGCTCGCTGGACGCGTTCCGTTGATCGGATTTTCCGGCAGTCCCTGGACGCTTGCCTGCTACATGGTGGAAGGCGCAGGCTCCGACGATTACCGCCTCGTCAAGAGCATGCTCTACGCGCGGCCCGATCTGATGCACCACATGCTGGCAATCAATGCCGATGCGGTGGCCTTGTACCTGAATGCACAGATTGCTGCCGGTGCGCAGGCGGTGATGATCTTCGACAGCTGGGGCGGCGTGTTGGCCGACGGGGCATTCCAGGAGTTCAGCCTGGCCTATACCGCTCGCGTGCTTGCTCAGCTGCACACCCACCACGACGGCGTGCGCATTCCACGCATCGTTTTCACCAAGGGCGGCGGCTTGTGGCTGGAGGAAATGGCGCAGTTGCGACCGGAGGTCCTCGGGCTGGACTGGACCGTCAACCTCGCCAAGGCGCGCCAACAAGTCGGCAGCCGGGTGGCCTTGCAAGGCAATCTGGATCCGAATGTGCTGTTCGCGCCGCCGCCGCGGATCGAGGCCGAGGTGGTGAGACTTCTGGAGTCTTTCGGACTCCACACCGATGCAAACGGCGTGCGCGGTGGCCACATCTTCAACCTGGGTCACGGCATCAGCCAACATACGCCACCCGATCATGTCAGCGCGCTGGTCGAGGCCGTGCATTCCCATTCGCGGCGGATGCGGCAGCCCGGCTGAATCCGGCCACGATCGGCCCGGCGAAGCGGGCGAGCGCGTTCCGCCATGAGGGTATTTCCGGGTTCACTGCAACATGCCCAGCTGGCGCCGGAGAGCGGCGCTTTGCCTGCTTGTCAAGCGGAAAAAGTGTTGCTGAGAGAGCTTGCAGCGCTTGACTTATCCCCAAACACGGCTACGCAGGTTTTCAGTCGCTGCAATGCTGCGGCGCACCAGCGCCCCCTGCTCAGATCATCGCAAGTCGTTGATTTCATTGGATCTTCAAAGGTGCTGCGAAAACGGGCAATCGACGCCTTGGCCAGCAGGATCAAGCATTTAGCGCTGCTGCAGGCTATTTGCCCACAAAGTTATCCACAGCTTGAGTGGGTAATCCATAAAAAGCGAATCCAATCATGGGTTTAGCGGAACTTCATGAGGTTTCCATGAGCTTTGTGCGGTAACTCGTCACTTGATGCGAAGCACTTCTCCGACACCTATTCATCGCCTGGCGGTGGCTGTCGAAGCGCCCCAGCACAGCGGCTTGGCCAGACCGCTCGACTACCTGTCTGAGCGCCCGCTGGAGGCCGGATGCCTGGTGCGCGTTCCGCTTGGTTCGCGCGAGGTTGCCGGAATCGTCTGGCAAACCGGTTTGGTCCAGCAAGCTGCCGATGCGGCCGTCGACGATCAAGCGCCGGCGCCGCATCAACTCAGGCAGGTTGCCAGCGCCCTGTGCAGCCTGCCGCCGTTGTCGGATGGATGGCGTGCGCTGGTCGAATTCAGTGCGGCCTACTACCAGCGCGGGATCGGCGAGGTTGCGCTCTCGGTGCTCCCACCCGAACTGCGCAAGCTCGACGATGTGCAGCTGCAGCGCCGGCTGTCGAAAATCACCTCGTTCCTGCAGAAGATCCGATCGGATCGGGCAGGCACAGTGCCGCCTGCGCTCAGCCCGGAACAGGCGCTCGTGGTCGAGTACCTGGCAGCGCAGATCGGTGCTGCGCCACCCGCGATCGCACCAACTGTCCTGCTGCACGGCAGCACCGGCAGTGGCAAGACCGAGGTCTACCTGCGGGCGGCGGCCGACACCCTGAAACTTGGCCGGCAAGCTCTCCTGCTGGTGCCTGAAATCAATTTGACGCCGCAACTCGAATCGCGCTTCGCCGAGCGGTTTGCCGACCGCGTGATCGTGTCCCTGCACAGCGGGCTGACCCCGGCCCAGCGGCTGCGCAACTGGCTGCTGGCGCATCTGGGTCACGCCGATCTCGTGCTGGGCACCCGGCTCGCCATTTTTGCGTCGATGCCGCGGCTCGGCCTGATCGTCGTCGACGAAGAGCACGACCCGTCGTACAAGCAGCAGGAAGGGGCGCGCTATTCGGCGCGTGATCTGGCGGTCTATCGCGGCCGTCTCGAAGGTGCAACGGTGCTGCTCGGCTCGGCAACGCCCTCGCTGGAAAGCTGGCAGCGTGCCGAAGAGGGCCGCTATTCGCGCTTGTCGATGCCGGCGCGCATTGGCGGTGCGGCGCTGCCGACCGTGCAACTGGTCGACATGTCGCGTCTGCCGAAGGGCCAGGCACCCACGGTGTTGTCGCCCGGATTGCTGGCAGCGCTGCGACTGCGGGTCGCGAGCGGCGAGCAAAGCCTGCTGTTCCTGAACCGGCGAGGCTATGCGCCGGTGCTTCAATGTGGCGAGTGTGGCTGGCAGAGTGGCTGCCCGAACTGCAGTGCCTGGCGTGTCTTCCACAAACTCGATCGCAGCCTGCGCTGCCACCACTGCGGTTTTGCCGAACGAGTGCCACGCGCCTGTCCCGATTGTGGCAACCTGGACATCACCCCGGTCGGCCGCGGCACCGAGCGGCTGGAAGAGCAATTGGTCGAGGCACTCGCCGACGGCAATTGCCCGCCGGTTCGGATCGCCCGCATCGATGCCGACAGTACCCGCGGTCAAGGCCAGCTCGAAAGCCGGCTAGGTGCGGTGCATGCGGGGGACGTCGACATTCTTGTCGGCACCCAGATGATCACCAAGGGCCACGACTTTCGCCGCATGACCCTGGTCGCGGCAGTCAACCCCGACTCTGCGCTGTTCAGTAGCGACTTCCGGGCGCCGGAGCGGCTGTTCGCGCTGCTGATGCAGGCCGCCGGCCGCGCCGGGCGCGACGCCGGCCAAGCCGCCGGCAGTGAAATGTGGGTCCAGACCTGGCACGCCCGGCACCCCTTGTATGCCGCCTTGCAGCGCCACGACTTCGCCGCCTTCGCTGCGGGTCAGCTTGCCGAGCGCCGGTCCGCCGGGCTGCCGCCGTTTTCGCATCTGGCGCTGTTGCGTGCCGATGCCAAGACGAGTGCGGCTGCCGAGTCATTCCTGCACGCCGCGTCCGATCTGGCGCGGCGGCATGCCGACGCAGCCCAATGGCTGGCCGGCGTGTCGATCTATCCGCCGGTTCCGACCGCGATCGCCCGTATTGCCAACGTCGAGCGCATGCAGATGTTGATCGAAAGCGAGTCGCGCTCGCATCTGCAGCGTTTCCTGGCGGCCTGGCTGCCGGCACTGCACCAGTTGCGGCGCGAACGCAACGCGGCCGACCAGCGGATCGTTCGCTGGGCGATCGACGTCGACCCGCTGGCGATCTGAAGCGGTGCCGTCAAGCGGTTGCCGAAGCCCCGAACAGCCACGCCAGCAGCGAAAAACTGCCGAACGCCAGCACCGTGCTGGCCATGATGATGCGGGCGATGCGCCCGTTGTCGGCGCCGAAACGCTCGGCCAGCAGCGATACGTTGCTGGCACTCGGCAAGGCCGCGACCAGGACCAGCACCGTCAAACCGAAGGCCGGCACCGCCACGCCGCAGGCTTTGGCAACCAGGCCGATGCTCAGCACCAATGCCGGATGGATCAGCAGCTTCATCAGGGCCACCGGCAGGAACAAGCCGATCGGCGTTCGGGTGTGAGCATGTTGTTCGGCTCGCCACAGCACCGATCCGATCGTGAACAAGGCCACCGGCGTCGCCGCGTCGCCCAACATCTTGACGATCTGATCGATCGGACCGGGTAACACGAAGCCGACGGCCGCGGCAGCCGCACCCAGCGCAATCGACCACGGCAACGGGTTGGTCATTGCGCCCCGCAGCGAGCGCAGGGCTGCTGCGCCGGCGCTCGGCCGATCGGACTGGTGGGCATAGGTTTCGTCATCGATCGACTGGTGTTGTGCCTGGGCCAGTGCGATGCACAGCGTGCTGGTGATGATCAGGTCGATCAGAATGCTGCCGATCGCAGGGCCGGCCGCCTGCTGTCCCATCAGCGCCACCAGCAGCGGCACGCCCATGAAGCCGGTATTCGGAAAGGCAGCCACCAGCGCGCCGAAGGCTGCATTGCGCAGATCGACGCCGGGCTGATGCGGGCTGCGCGTCCAGGTCATTGCAATGCTGAAGAAAATCATCACCAGCGCGCTGGCCAGGTAGACCAGCATCAGCCCGGGGTCGATCAGGTCGGCAAACGGCATGCTGGCACCGAAGCGATACAACATGCATGGCAGCGCAAAGAACAGGACAAAGGCGTTCAGGCCCGGAATCGCTGCTGCTGGAAGAATGCCCTGCCGCGCCGCCAGGAAGCCGCACAGGACAAGTCCGAAAAACGGCAGGGTGACGGCAAAGATGACGCTCATGGGCTTGCGAGTATCTCAAGACCGCCGGCCGCTATGATTCCCGCCTCGTTCACGTGTCGCCGCCCGGTGGCCGCCAACCACCCACTTCTGCCTTGACTGTTGCCGCGACGCTCAACCCCGCCCAGATGGAGGCGGTGCATTATCTGGATGGCCCGTGTCTGGTGCTCGCGGGCGCTGGTTCGGGCAAGACGCGGGTCATCACGCACAAGATTGCACGCTTGCTCGACGCGGGGCATGCGCCCGCGCAGATTGCGGCGATCACGTTCACCAACAAGGCGGCCGCCGAAATGCGCGAGCGTGCCAAGGCGCTGGTCGGTGCGCGCGCAGCGAAACACCTGCTGATCAGCACCTTTCATTCGCTCGGCGTGCGCCTGTTGCGCAGCGATGGCGACAGGGTGGGGTTGAAACCGAATTTCAGCATCCTCGACAGCGACGACGTGCTGGGCATCCTGAAGGATGCCGGCAGCACCACCGACATTGCCTTGGCGCGACGCTGGCAATGGGCGATCAGCATGTGGAAGAACCAGGGCCTGAACAGCGCGCAGGCGCAAGGCGTTGCGAGCAACGACGACGAACTGGTTGCGGTGCGGGTGATGCAGCGTTACGAGGAGCGCCTGGCCGCCTACCAGGCCGTCGATTTCGACGATCTGATCGGTTTGCCTCGTCTGCTGCTGGCGCGTGATGACGAGGTACGAGGCAAGTGGCAGAGGCAGCTGCGCCATGTGCTGGTCGATGAGTATCAGGATACCAACGCGATCCAGTACGAGTTGCTGAAATCGCTGGTCGGGGATGCTGGAATGTTCACCGCCGTGGGTGACGACGATCAGAGCATCTACGGCTGGCGCGGCGCGACCATCGACAACCTGCGCCGCCTGCCGCTGGAGTATCCGCGCCTGAAAGTGATCGCGCTGGAGCAGAACTACCGCTCGACCGGGCAGATCCTGCGGGCGGCCAATGCGGTGATCGGCAACAACCCGAAGCTGTTCGACAAGAAGTTGTGGAGCGATCTCGGCGCCGGCGAACCGGTGCGCCTGCTTGAATGCGATGGCGAGGAGCATCAGGCGGAACGGGCCGTCGCGTTCATCCTGGGCGAACGAGCCCGCAGCGGCAGCACCGGCGGCGCCGCAGGCCTGGGCGGCGTCGGGTTGAAGGACTTTGCGATCCTGTACCGCGCCAATCACCAGGCGCGCATCTTCGAGAAGGCGCTGCGCAAGGCCAATCTGCCTTACAAGGTGTCGGGCGGCCAGAGCTTCTTCGACCGCGCCGAAATCAAGGATCTGTGCGCCTGGCTGCGCCTGTTGGTCAACAACGACGACGATCCTGCTTTCCTGCGCGCGGTCACAACTCCCAAGCGTGGAATTGGCCATCAGACGCTGGCCGCGCTCGGTGAATTTGCCGGCAAATGGAAATGCAGCCTGTTCGAGGCCTTGTTTGCGGACAGCCTCGGCACGGTCTTGAACGCGCGGGCCGTCGGCTCACTGCATGAGTTCGGACGCTGCGTCAACGAGCTGCAGTATCGCGCCCGACAAACCATGGGTGCAACCGATGCCAAGCTGCTGCTGACCGAGTGGTTGAAGCAGATCGGCTACGAGCAGCACTTGCGGGACGGCGAGGAAAACGAGAAGCTGGCGGCCGCCCGTTGGACCAACGTCCTCGACTTCGTCGACTGGATTGCAAAGCGCTGTGGGGGCGAAATCGAAAACGACGGCGGCCTGAGCATAGAGACCGAGAAGAAGACCGTGCTCGATGTCGCGCAGTCGATCAGCGTGATCATCAGCCTCGCTGAGCGGGGCGACGACCAGGACGTGGTCACCTTGAGCACGCTGCATGCGGCCAAGGGTCTGGAGTGGCCGCACGTCATGCTGGTCGGCGTCAACGAAGGCCTGCTGCCGTTTCGCAGCGACGATGAAGAGATGACGGCGCAGCGCCTTGAAGAGGAGCGTCGGCTGATGTATGTCGGCATCACACGTGCGCGCCTCAATCTGGTCATCGGGGTGCTGCGGCGACGCAAGAAAGGGCGGGAGACGGTACCGGCAGTGGCCAGCCGTTTCATCGCCGAAATGAAGCTGCACGAGGCGGTGGCGCCGGTCGATCCGCGCGAGAAACTGAAGGCACTGCGGGCAGCGGCGGCGGCTCGCGCCTTGCAAAGCGCAGCTGCCGCACCTTCCTGACGCGGCCGCCTCAGACCGCGCTCACCACACGCAACCGATCCCGTCGCAGCGGTGCCACCCGGAATTGGCCGCGGCCGGCAGCCTTGGCTTCGTAACAAGCCTTGTCGGCAGCGTACAACCAGCTTTCGACGGCTGAGAAGCTGGTGTGCAATTCCGCGATCCCGATGCTGGCGCCGAATGGCTGTTCGTTGCTGCGGCTGGGTATCTGGATCGCTGCGATTGCCTCGCACAGGTCGGTGGCCAGGCGATGCGCTGCATCGCGCGGGCAATGGTCGAGCAGAATTGCAAATTCGTCGCCGCCCATACGCGCCACCAGATCACGGCTGCGCATGCGATCCAGCAGCGCGTTTGCGACGGCACACAGCACCGCGTCACCAGCGGCATGTCCGGCGCTGTCGTTGATCTGCTTGAAATGATCGAGATCGATCAACATCAGCGTGGGTGACAGCGCATGCGGTTGGGCGGCAAATTCCCTGCGCAAGCGGATCTCGAAAGCCTGGCGATTCGCCAGTCCGGTCAAGGCGTCATGGTGGGCCGCCCACTCGAGCTCGGTGCGGGCCGTCACTTCTTCGGTCACATCGGTCAGGGTCCAGATGGTCCCTGATGCGCTGTCCGCCGCGTCGACCGGTCGGCCGCGCAGGTGGGCCCAGAACCTGGTGCCGTCGCCACGGCGCATCTGGATGTCGCCGACAAATGCGGTGCCGGCAGCAAACGCGGCAACGACCTTCGGACCCAAGGCGTCAAAATCGGCCCGCGAGTCGTAGATGATGTGAGTGGGCTGGCCGAGCAGTTCACGCTCGGTTCGTCCGAGCAGCAGGCAACACTCGGCACTGACGAGTTCGAACTGCTTGTCGCGCGTGAAAGCAATTCCTACCGGCGCATTGCGCATCACCGAGCCCAGTTGTTGCAGCAAATGGGTATTCGAGACCTCCAGTCGAGATCGTTCGACGCCAATCTGACGCAGCACATCGGCCAGGTGGCCGATTTCACCTGCCACCGACGGCCAGCCGAGTTGTGGGTCGATCCCGCTGTCGAACATCTGAAGGGCCCGCTCCTGCACGCGTTTGAGCGGACGCAGCAGCCACCAGGAACCGAGCAGCATCAGGGCACTGGAGAGGGCGATCAACACGACTGCCAGCTCCAGCGCATGTCGGCGGGCGCTGTGCAGCGGCGCAAACAGACCGTGTTCGCTGACGACCCGCCAGACCACCCAGTCCGGCCCGGAAACGCCACCCGCGGTGACCACACCGGTGGTGCCGCCGATGGTGAGTCCGTTCGGTTCGATCGGGCTGCCACTGTCCTGCCAACGCTTGGCGGCTGCTGCCAGACGGGGATCGTCAGACAGCTTGGAGAGCAGCAGCGAGCGATCCGGGTGCGCCAGGATGCGGCCCTGTCCATCGGCGACAACGCGCAGGGTATCGCTGTTGCCGCCATCGTCCGGCGAGACCAGGTCGATCAGCAGGTCGCGCTGAACCAGGTTCAGGCTGCCGGCCAGTATGCCGTGGGCGCGGTGGGCGCCGTTGGCGTCGGTCAGCGGCTGTGCAAAGACGATGATCGGTTCGCCGCTGTAACGAGAGGGCAGGACCTCCGAAACGATCGGTCGTCGCTCGGTGAGCGCACGACGGAAGTAGGCCCGGTCGACCAGGTCGAGCTTGGGATGTGAAATGCCGTCGCCATCGATCAGCGCGCGCATGCGGCCGTTCGCATCGACGATGAACAATGAACTGAACATGGTCCGCAGGATCGGCAGGTCCGACAGGAAGCGGTCGGTTGCGGGTTCGCTGTCCAGCACCTCGGCCTTGAAGGAGGATGCCGCAATGATCAGCGCACGTTGCAGTTCGACGACTTGGCGCGAGACGGCCGACGCTGTACGGGTTGCTTCCGACAGCTCGCGTTCGCGTACTGCCGTCAAGGTGTCTCGTTCGGTGCGCTGGACCAGCGTCACCGTTGTCAGCCCGATGCCGAGCGCCAGCGCGGCAATCGTGGCGACGGTGATGCGCAACTTCAGTGAGCCCAATGCCATCGCCAGCCTGCGGCGGACGGCCGGAAAAAAATTCATCGTGATACCCAGATGCAACCGGGTGATCCAGCAACAGCACCCGACCTTCGGTTATCGGCGATCGGGGCGGCGTCTTGAGGCCGCGTGTGAAACCAGCCGATGCGGGCGACCACTGCGAGGCCCTGCGGTCTGGCGGCTCAATGCAGGCTCTGCAGTTCGCGCAGCAGGCGCACCTTGTCGACGCCATCGGCCATTTCAACGAGCGCACTGAAAAATCGCTGCGGATCACCATTTCCCGCTGCGGCCTTCTTGACGACGATGCGTGCGATCGGGCCGAGATATGTGGTCATCACGCGTGTCGCATGGGCCAGCGTCTGTTCGCTCAATTGCTGAGCGGGCGCGGCCGCTGCGGCGCTGGGTGAGCCCGTCGTGCCCGAGTCCAGGGTTTTCGACTTGGTCAGGTGCGTCGTGCCGGCTTCCAATCGGGCAATGAAGCGGTCCCGGTCGGCCGGGTTGTCGATCTGTTGCACCAACAATGCCGACAAGGACTGCAAGTCATGCGACTGGCGCGCCGCGTGCTTGACCATGACCCGCGCCATCGGCCCGACCACGCCGGCCAGCGCCCGCTCGACCGGCAGCAGCAGGTCGGTATCCCAGCCGGTTGGCGCCAGCGCCGTCGATGCGGAGGTCATGCCGGTCAGGCCTTTGGCGATGCTGCCGCCAAGCCCCGCCGACAGGCTCGCACGCGAGGTCGGTTCAGCTCCGCGAGCCGCCGCCATGCCCGGAATTCGCAGCAACAGTGTCGGCATGTCGGTGATGCTCGAGCCCGGTACCAGCGATGCTTCCAGTCGATGCGCCAGTGCCCGTCGAAAATCTGCCGCCGACGCGAATCGGCCCGCCGGATCGCGCGCCAATGCGCGGGCGACGATCTCGTCGTAACCGTCGACCCGGATGCCGTCGGTGATCTGGCTGGGCGGCACGGGGTCGTGGTTCATCACCTTGAACATCACCGATGCCGCGCCGCCCTCAAAGGGTTTGTGCCCGGTCAACAAGCGGTACAGCAGGACGCCGCAGGCGTAGAGGTCGGCGCGCTGGTCGACCCCTTCGCCGGTATATTGCTCCGGTGCCATGTAGCCGGGCGTTCCGATCTGGGCATTCACCAGCGTCAGGCCGGCATTCTCGATCCGGGCAATGCCGAAATCGGTCAGCTTGACCCGACCGCTGGCGGTCAGGATCAGGTTGGCGGGCTTGATGTCGCGGTGCCAGACACCAAAGCGATGGGCACATTCCAGCGCGTCGAGCAGTTGATCCATCAAACGCAGGATTTCGGGCTCGGGCACCGGCGGTCCGTTGGCCAGCAACTGGGCCAGCGTCTTGCCCTCCACATACTCCATCGCGATGAACGCGGTTCCGTTGTCTTCGCCGTATTCGTAGATCGCGACGATCCCCGGATGTGACAGGCGTCCGACCGCACGCGCCTCGTTGCGAAAGCGCGCCGCCATGCTGTCGCTGCCGGCATTGCCAGGATCGTCCTGGTCGCTCGCAAGCAGTTTGGCGTGCACTGTCTTGAGCGCGACTTCACGCCCGATGTCCGGATCGTGCGCGCGGTAGACAACGCCCATCGCCCCTTCGCCGAGAACGGCCGTGATCGGATATTTGCCGAGTTGGCTAGGATGATCCATCGTCTGTCGGGGTCCGGATCAGCTGTCGAGCATCTTCATCGCATGGACCAGGCTCTTGCGCATGCGACTGAAAGAATCCGCCAGCACGCCGATCTCGTCTTTCGACTTGACGACGAATTCAGGCGCATCGAGTTCGCCCATGCTGACCCGATCGGACAACTCGGACAGCCTGCTCACCGGCTGGATCACCAGTTTCCACAACATCAGGTTGAGTGCCACACCGATCAGCAGGAACACGCCTGCCAGCATCGCCATCACCACGCCGAAGGCCCGATCGGCGCGCTGCAGTGGCAGGGTCATCGGCACCGATACCACCTGCGCGCCGATCGCTTCGTTCATGGTCCAGCCGAAGCCATTGCCCGGACCGTATTTGTCGACCAGCGGCTTCGGCGCTGCATCCGGCGTGCTGTGGCAGGCCAGGCAGCGCTCGTTGGTGATGATGATGGGTTTGGCGATGTACAGCGACAGACCGGTGGGGGTGTCGCGCGTGCCGACGAACTCGGTCGTGCCGGCCCCCTTCTTGAACTGATTGATGACGTCTTCTTCCCACGCCACCGCGCGGTCGCGCGGGTTGGTCGGATTGAGCATGGCCGCCTTGTAGCTGTATTCCGGATAGGTCTTCTGCAGCGCGTTGATGATTTCAGTCGACGAATAGGCCGGTATCGACTGCGGCAGAAAGGTGTATTTCATCTGCGTCGCCAACAACGGTGCAATCTGGTTGGCCGTGTACGAGCTGACGACGCTGGCCTTTTCCATCAGCAAGCGCGCGCGATCGACGACTTCTGCCTGCGCGTCGCGTTGCAGCAGGGAGCGCGCGATGAATCCCGAGATGGCCAGGCCAACCACGAAGACGAGAAGAAAGACGAGGTTGAATTTCAGCAGCAGTTTCATGTCGGGTCCCTGTGGAGACGAGGCGCTGCAGTGATGCGGCGGCCAGGCGCACTAGCTTAGCGGGCTGACGCCAGAACGCCAGCCCGAGGGCGATCTCATTGGCGAGGCCGGTACTTTTCCGGGAAAAGTACGCGATCCCACTCGGGATGCGCCGGCATGTCGGCCACCAACCCCCTGCGGAATTCGGCGTCGCGGGTCAGCGAGCGCCAGCGCTTCATCGCCGGGCGGCGCAACGTGCCTTCGACGTCGAGCCAGTCCTTGGCGTCGGCATAACTGATCGTGGCGATCGCCTTGGGTGTCGGATCGCGGCCCTTGAACAGCGCGGCGCGATCTGGCAGCGTGTCCAGAAAGCTGCGCGGAATCCGATCGATGAATGCGGGCGCCGGACGCGCCGCGATGGTCGACTTCGCTTGCTCGGCGCGTTGCAGAAACTGTCCGCTGCGCAGCGCGACCGCCTCCCCCAGTGGCTTGGCTTGCAGACGCTCGCGGACCTTCGCCTGGCCGGACTCAACAAACAGCGAAAGCGCCGGTTCGTTGACCAACGCGACCACCGCACCGCTGGATTCCAACAGATCGATCACCGGTGAAGCCAGCAACGGAATCGGTGCCGCATCACCCTGGCCCGCCGGTGGCGCAGCCGAGGCCTTCAGCTTGACCCACCCGCTGAGAAGGTACAGGTGGGCAAAACGCCCTCGTTCGCCGTAGAACTGCGGGTCGATCAAGACACGCGTCGACGGCCCCAGATTGACAGCCAGGCCATCCATGAACTCGATGCGCAGCAGCCTCGCATCGGCAGCCGTCTCGATTACGTCCTGGCTGACCAACCGGGTGCCTTCGACAAAATCGAGGCGCTCTTCACCGCGCAGCAGCTGCGCCTTGCCGTCCAGGATCGTGACGATGCCCAGGCTCGATTGCGCGGGTTGGGCTGTCGGTGCTGCGATCGCCGCACTGATCAGCAGATTCGAGCTGGCCAGCCCAAGCGCGCGCCCGGCAAGGCCGGCCGATGCCCATTGCAGCAGCCTTCGCCTGACAATTTCTTGCATGTCGTTCACCCGGTATCAGTGGCGGAACCGGTGTGCACCGCCTGGTTTCGCACTGCAAGGTGCAACGGGGATTATTGAACATCATGGCGCACGCCGCCGCCTATCGGTGGGCAGGTGTACAGGCGGCCGGCGGCTCACATGCCTTTGAACAGGCCGTTGAAGCTGCGGCTGACTTCGAGCTTTTCCGGATGGCCTCTGACGCTGACGATCTGGCGGCCGCGCAGGTCGCGGCTGACGCCTGTGATCGCCCGCGTATTGACCAGCGTGCTGCGATGGATCTGCCAGAAAACGCCCATGTCGAGTTCCTCCAGCAGCTCCTTGATCGGTTTGCGGATCAACGCCTCGACGCTGGCCGTCTGCACGCGCGTATATTTTTCGTCGGAGATGAAGAACAGCACCTCGTCGACCGGGATCATCTGGATGCTTTGCCCGACACTGGCCTGGATCCACTGCAGGCGCGCCGTCGGTGTCGGATTCATTTGCGCGGCGAGCTTTTGCAGCAATTCCTGCATCGCCGGGGTGTGGGTCGGCAAGGGCGTGCCGGAGGCGGCGGCGTCGGCTGCCGAGCCGGCCGATTGGCGCGCTGCCATGCGGTGCCTGATCCGCTCGACAGTCAGCCGCAGGCGGTCGCGCTCAGCCGGTTTGAGCACATAGTCGACCACACCTTGCTCGAACGCTTCCACCGCATATTGGTCGTAGGCGGTGATGAAGACGATTTCGCAGCCCGGCCAATCGTCGCCTTCCGGCGAATCGTCGTGGGTGGGCAACTGGGCAATCTGGCGCGCCGCTTCGACGCCAGTCAAGCCGGGCATCCGGATATCCAGAAAAACGATGTCCGGATGATGCTGCGCGGTCATGGCGACAGCCTCCAGTCCGTTGCGAGCCTCGGCAATGATTTCAAGCTCGGGCCAGACATCCGCCAGACGTGCGCGGATCTGTTCGCGCATCAGGCGTTCGTCGTCGGCAATCAGGGCGGTTGTCATGCGGTGGCTCCGGGTCTGGATGGTTGCAAACGCCGGTCGGTTGCAACGCTCAGGCTGCCGAGTCGTGGGCAGTGGTCGACTGGTACGGAACGGTGATCGTCACTGCGGTGCCGCCGCCCGGATTTTCCGTGATTCTGAGGGCAGCCTTGTTGCCATACAACAGTTGCAGTCGTTCGCGAATATTCGACAGACCGATGCCGGTTCCGGCGGTCGCCGCCTTGCCGAAGCCCAGGCCGGTATCGGTCACGGTGACCTCGAGCTTGCCGTGGACGATTTCCGCATTGACGAGCAGGTTGCCGCCGTCCGCCTTCGGCTCAAGGCCGTGCTTGATCGCATTTTCGACCAGGCTTTGCAACATCATCGGCGGGAATTCCGCCGATAGCAGACCATCGCTGACACGAATCTCGGTGCTCAGCCGTTCTTCCATCCGCACCTTGAGTATCTCCAGGTACGGTCGGATGACTGCCAGTTCGCGTCCAAGATCGCGGGTTTTCGAATTGCCGCCGGGGTTGAGTTCGCGCATCGACGGCATGCTGGCCCGCAGCAGCGCAATCAGGTTTTTCTGCATTTTCGAGGCGCGCGGCGGGTCGGTCTCGATCAGGTGATCGATGCTGGCCAGGGTGTTGAACAGGAAATGCGGCTCGACCTGGGCCTGCATCGCCGCCATCCGCGCTTCCACGACCTGGCGCTTCAACGATTCACTCTCGGCGGTCTCGGTCGCCTTCGCGGCCTTGGTTTCGGCCTGGATCCGGCCCTTGTACGTGAACTTGATGACCGCCGAGCTGAAGATCAGCAGCAGGGCCAGGTTCATCAGCGCTTCGCCCAGCCGCACCCGCGTGACGCGGATGCGCGGCGCGTTGTCGATCACCTCTGCCTTGGCGCGCTCGACCTCGGCGGACGCTTCGCGCGCGTCAGCGATGGCGCTTTCAATATCGCGGCGGGCTTCTTCGATGGCCGCACGGACCTCGTCGGAGTCTGCGCCCTTGGGCAACTTGATCGTGACCGACGGCAGGGGTGGCTCCTGCGGCGCGGCCGCTGGCTCCGGCGGCTGCGGCGGTGCAGGAACCACCGCAGCGGGGGCCGGATGCGACGCTGCAGCCGATGCGGCCGAGGCCGCCTTTTTAGGCGTGATCTTGACGCCGTTGTCATCGATCTGCACCTCGTAGCTGACCGGCGGGCTTGCCTTGACCAGCGGCTCGTCTTTTTTCTTGGGCGTCTTCTTGCTGCGCGCGGGCAGCGTTTCAACCTGCTCGCTGATCGTCCAGCTGAACGGCGGTGTGTCTTCCAGGATGGCCGTGCCGACCACCAACAGCACCGACAAGATGACGAAGCGTTTCCAGCTGATGCTGACCAGCCAGCCGGCATACCAGTGAAAGGTGCGCACCACTGACGTGGCGAATCGCTGCCAGCGGCTCTCGCCATTGCGGTATTCGGTATTGGGGGCTTCAACCATGAACACACTTTACGGCCGACGGTGTCGGGTTCGCCAGGGCCAAACGATGGTCCGCAGCCTGCCCGGCATCAGGCGCACGACAACGCGATGGAACGCGCCGAGGATGGCCGCTTGCGTGATCCGGCTCGAACGATCGGCGCGACCGCCTGCTCAATGTGACGGCACCTGCGGCCAGGGCCGCTGCGCCGGCCGCATCTGCTCCCAGGCCCGAGCTATCTGCAAAACGCCCAGATCGTCGTGGCGGGCACCGATGATCTGCAAGCCGATTGGCAGCCCGCTGGCGCTATAGCCGCAGTTGATGCTGGCCGCCGGTTGCTCACTCATGTTGAAGGGCAAGGTGTAGGCGATGTGCTCGAACGGGCGGGCCGGATCGTTGGTCGGGCACGGCAATTCGGCGGCGAATGCGCAGATCGGCGCGGTCGGTGAAATGACATAGTCGAAGCGCGCGCAGGCCGCAACCGCGGCGTCTCTGAGCGCGCCCATCTGGCTGTAGCCGCGAAAGACCCGTTCACCGCTGATACCTTGCGCGCCACGCGCCCACTCGACGATGAATGGCAAGACCAGGGCGCGCCGCGCAGCGTCGAGCGCGGAGATGTCCAGCCATGACCGGGTGCGCCAGAAGTCATCCATCCCTGCGGCCATGGCGGGTGTCAGAAACGCCGGCACGATTTCAATCGTCGCGCCGGCCAGCTCGAACGCATGGGCCGCGGCCTCGACAGCCGCGCGGATTTCGGAATCCAGCGCCAGTCCGAAACCGGCATCCAGCCAGAGCCCGATCTTCAGCCCGGTCAAGTCGCGCTCGAGCTGGTTCCAGGCGATGTCCTGCCACGGCAGGCTCATGGTGTCGCGGGGGTCGGGCAGTGACAGCGGCCCCATCATCAGCGCGGCGTCGGCGACGCTGCGCGTCAACGGCCCGGCCACTCGCCCGGCATAGGGCGGATCGATCGGGATGCGGCCGAGGCTGGGCTTGAGCCCGAAGACGCCGCACCAACCGGCCGGCAGCCGGATCGAGCCGCCGATGTCGGTGCCCAGATGCAGCGGACCGTAGCCTGCCGCGGCTGCCGCCGCCGCTCCGGCGCTGCTCCCACCGGGCCCGAGCTGCAGGCTCCAGGGGTTGCGCGTCAATGGATGAAAGCTCGACAGGCCTGACGACAACATGCCGTAGTCGGGCATCGTGGTTTTCATCAGCAATACGGCGCCGGCTTCGCGCAAGCGGGCGGCCGGCGGCGCATCCTGCGCAGCGGGCTCGAGGCTGCTCGCTGCCGTGCCCAGGGGCATCGGGGTGCCCGCGGTGGCAATATTCTCCTTCAAGGTCAGCGGCACGCCATCGAACGCCCCGCATGGTTTGCCAGCCAGCCAGCGGGCTTGAGACGCTTCGGCCTGCTGCAGTGCCTGTTCGGCCTGGTAGGCGTAACTGGCATGCAGGTGCGGATCCCAGGCATCGATGTGGCGGATGGTGTCGCGCACCACGTCCACTGGCGACAACTCGCCGCTTCGATAGGCCGCGAGCAGATCGACGGCACTCAGTTGATGCAAGGATTCGTTCATGTCGCCATTCTCGTAGGTCGGAACCTACAGCGCATGCCGGCTGCAGCCTATCTGCTGCACGCGCCGGCTTGCATACAGTTCCTGCAGGCAGGTTCGCGCCATACAAGGTGCACCAACCCGTCACGAAACTCTGGGAGGAATCATGTCATTTGCTCTGTATCTGGTGGGCTTCGCCGTATTGATCGGCGGCATTGCGTGGGGTCTGATCATGGCCGGTGTCCCGCAAATCTGGGTCATCGTTTCTTCAGTCATCCTGTTGGGCCTCGGTATCGTGACCGGCGTGTCCAAAACCCGCATGAAGGACCCGCCGGCCTGAGCGGCGTGTACAAAACGTTGCACCTGACCCGGTCAACTCGGCCCCAGATAGCGCGTTGAAACATCACCACCCGGAAGCGGGTGGACTTTTCAAGTCAACTCAGGATATTCATGAACAAGTTCGCTTTCGCGCTGATCCCGGCTTTGCTGGCAGGCAGTGTCTATGCACAGACCGCCGCGCCGGTCGCGCCCTCCAACAACGCCTCCACCAAGGCAGAAATGAAGGCTGACCAGAAGGTCATGAAGGCCGAGAAATCCGAAGCCAAGGTCGACGCCAAGGCCGATGACAAGGTCGGGTCGGCAGTTGACAAGGCCAACGAGAAAATCGGCAAGGCCGATGCCAAAGCGGCCAAGACCAAACACAAGGCGCATGCGAAGGTGGCCAAGGCTGATCCGGAAGACAAGATGAAGGCCGAGGCCAAGGCCGACAAGACTGCGGCCAAAGCCGATCTGAAAGCCGACAAGACGGCAATCGATGCGCAGGAAAAAGTCGGCAAGACGATGGTCGATTCGGCCGCCGACAAGGCAAAAGCCAGCAGCAAGACGGCTGCGGTGAAGGCCGAAGCCAGTGCCGACGTCAAGGCTTCGAAGGCCAAATAAGGCATTCGCCACTGCACTGAATCAGGACAGGCTGCGCCTGTCCTTTTTTACGTGCGCAATGTTCAGCGCTTGCGCGCCTCAGGCGGCATCGGTCGTCGCGTCCGGATCGATGCTGGATTTGCCGCGCATCAGTTCGATCAATTCATCGGCGCGCAGCGCGGTCGAGGCTTCGCCGCCATCCAGCACGCTGTCCGCAAGCTCGCGCTTCTGCTGGTGCAGGGCGACGATCTTTTCTTCCAGCGTGCCCTGATTGACCAGTCGATAAACAGTCACCGGACGCAGCTGACCGATCCGGTGAGCGCGTCCGCTGGCCTGATCTTCGGCGGCTGGATTCCACCAAGGATCGGCAATCACCACATAGTCGGCCACTGTCAGATTCAAGCCGAAGCCGCCGGCTTTCAGGCTGATCAGAAACAGATCGCCTTCGCCGGCCTGGAAGGCGGCAACCCGTCGCGTGCGCTCCGCGGGTGGGGTCGAGCCGTCCAGGTACTGGTAGGGAATGCCGGCCGCATCCAGCGGTTCGCGCAGCAGCGTCAGAAAATCGACAAACTGGCTGAAGACCAGCGTCTTGTGGCCGTTGGCGCGCAGCTCGGTTGCAAGCTCCGCAAACGCCTTGACCTTGGCACCGATCAAGCCCAGTTGCGGACTGACGAGACGCGGGTCGCAGGCGGCACGGCGCAGTCGGGTCAGCTGCGCCAAAATATTCAGCTGCGCCTGGCCGGGCTTGTCGCTGGCAACGGCGGCCTCCGCTGCGGCCAGTGCCTGGCGACGCAGCGTTTCGTAGTGGGCACGTTCGGTCGAGTCGGCCTCGATCACGAGCGTCGTCTCGGTGCGCGGCGGCAGATCATCCAGCACCTGCGCCTTGGTCCGGCGCAGCACGAACGGTGCGATCAAGCGTCGCAGCGTGCGCTGCGCATTTCGATTGCGGTCGCGTTCGATCGGCCCGGCGAAGCGTTCATTGAATTGCCTGGAAGTGCCGAGCAGGCCCGGGTTGCAAACTCGCATGATCGACCACAACTCGGACAGTCGATTCTCGATCGGGGTACCCGACAGCGCGATTCGAAAATCGGCCTGCAACTCGAAAGCGGCCTGTGACCGTTTGGCGGTTGCGTTCTTGATGGCCTGCGCTTCGTCGAGCACCATCGTGTGCCATTGTCGTCGCCCGAAATCGTCGGCATGTATCAGCAGCAACTGGTAGGAAACGACGATCACATCACCGGCCGAAGCCGCGCCGATCAGCGTGGCCCGTTCACCTTCGCCGAACAGGCTGATGTTCAGGCTCGGTGCAAAACGGCGCGCCTCGGCCAGCCAATTGCCGCCCAGCGAGGTCGGTGCGACGACCAGTGCCGGTCCGCCTGCACTGCGTGCCAGCAGGATTGCCAATGCCTGCAAGGTCTTGCCCAGCCCCATGTCGTCGGCCAGGATGGCCCCGAAGCCGGCTTCGGCCAGGCGCATCGCCCAGGCGAAACCTTCTTCCTGATACGGCCGCAATTCGGCTTGCAGGGTGCCTGGCAAAATGGGCTGCGTGGACTGGATCTGCTGCAGCTTCAAGACCCTGGCCTCGAAGGCCGCGTCGGCTGCAAAACCGGTATCGGCCAAGGTGGCATCGAGCCACGCCGCCGCCAGTGGCGACACATGCAGTTCGCCGTCGTTGCCGCGCTTTCCTTTGCCGCCGGCGCTGTGCGCCACCGAGCCCAGTTCGTCAAGCCGGTTGCGCAACTCCTGCGTCAACGCCAGATAGCGGCCCTCGCCAAGGGGAACAAAGCGGCTGCGCTCGCTGCGCGTCCATTCGAGCAGTTGCTCCAGGCTCATCACCTGAGCTTCGTCGACCGCAATGCCACCTTGCAAGGCCAGCCACTCGCGACCGCTGCGCAGCTGCACCCGCAGCTGCGAGACACCGACCGATTCGACACGAACCGGTTTGCCTTGCGGCCAGTCGATGCCTGAAATGGCCGCCAGGCTCGGCAACTGCTCAAGCAGCGCCAAGGCGTCGTCGGGGGCTTCGATCAGCCATTGCGCGCCGCCGTCGTCAGCCGGATCGAGCATCGGGCAGGCATCGAGGATCGCCTCCAGGTGGCTGCGTTCGAGCGCCAGGTCGCGCGGCGCGCCGAGTGTTTCACCGTCGACCGCAGCCAGCAGGCGGCTGCGGCCATGGCCGGGTGCCAGGCGCGGACCGTCCACACCCAACGGTGCGACCACCAGCCTCACGTGCAATGCCCCGCCGCGCGGTGAGAGTTCGGCGCGCAGACGTGAATCTGCGACGACCTCGCGGACCCGGGTGTCGTCTTGCGCCACATCGGCATGCACCTGGAAATGAGTGCCCAGACTCTGCAGCACCGCCTGCACCTGCGACAGCGCCGATTTCGGCACCACCAGTTGCTCGCCGATCAGCTGCGCAGCGCGCTTCTGCTCGGGCGACAGGCGGATCAGGCGGGCGCGCTGCGGGCCGTCGCGCAGCACGGTGATCAGACGCAAGGCTTCCATTTCCTTCAGCTCGGTGACCGATGGCGACCACGGACCGCCGGTCGAGATCGGCGGTTCCGCGCGCAGCGGCGGCACCAGTTTCAGGCGAACCGAATCGTCGACCTCGCTCACATCGAGTTCAGCCTGACTTTCGATCAGCTCGACGGCGGCACCGCGGGCATCCGCCAGCTCGATCGCCGGATGGCCCACCAGTGCGCTGACAGCGGCTGCCAGATCGAAGCGATGGCCACGCTCCCGGTTCGGCAACGGCCGCAGCGCGACCGCGACGGCCGCATCGCGTTGGGCCAGGCCTTCGGTCTTGACCAGTTTGCTCAGCGCGACCTCGCGGGGTTTGCCCCAACCGCGCGCGCCGCGCTTCTGTTCGAATGGCAGCAGGTCGCGCACGCGCCCTTCGTGATCGATATCGAGCACCCACAGCAGTCGGCTCGATTGGTCTGCGTCGGAGATTGAAGTGCCACCGGCAGCCAGCGTGGCCAACTCGGCCAGCGCCAGTTGCCAGCCTTCCCGGCTGGACGAGACGAAAAATGCAGGCGACGCGGCTTCTCCGCGCAACCGGGCCAGCGCGGCGTCCAACTGGTCGGCCAGCCCGTCGAACCCGAGTTCGTTCAGGCGTGCGCGAAGCCGCTGCGCCGCATCCTGTTCGCGCGAGTGCAGATCGACTGCCTCGCTGCCGGTTTTCAGCCACGCGCGCATCAGCCAGCGCCAGAGGTCGATGCGGTAGACATGGTGGTTGTCGCTGAGCGGCCTGAAGCTGCCGAGATCAAGCCGGTTGTCGCCGCGACGCACCTGGATTGCCAGCGCGATCAGGCCCCATCCGCTATCTGCCGACGCCTGTCGCTTGCCACTCTCGGCCAGGCAGAATTTGAGGGCGCGCTCAAGGTGGGCCGGCGACCCCTGAGCCAGCAGCGCCAGCACATACGGCAGTACCATCAGCTCCGGCAGCAGGTTCTTGCGTCGGCCGGTCACGTCCTTCAGCTGGGCAAAGGCGTGGTCGAAAGCCTGCTCGGCCTCGCTCCAGCGGCCCTGCAAGGCCAGCCAGCCAGCCAGCGCGGCTTGCGCCACCGACGCAAAGGCGCGCGCTGGATCGTCGACACGTGTGGGTGATGCGGTTGAAGAGCCGCCTTCGAGCAGCGGCTTCAGCAGATCGGGCAATTGCTGCGGCTGGCCCGACCAGAGGACGCTTTCAGCGAGCGTCAGGCGCAGGTTGCCGGTATCTTCAGGGTCAGGATGGCGTTCGATCTGCTGCCACGCCAAGGCGATCGCGTCGATTGGCGGTGCGATCCAATTGCTGATCAGGCGTACCAGATAGCGCTCGGAGATGTTGATTTGAAGGGCTGGCTCGAGCCGTGCAATCAGCCGATCGTCAAGGTCGGTTCCGATGGCGGCCTGCATCACGTCGGCCCAGCTGAGGCCGAATCGGCAGAATTGCCGCAGGCGTGACACCTGCTCGAACGGCACGCCGCCGAAAACCTCGAGCCGAACGATGGCGGCTGCGGCATCGACATCGCTGAAATGCGTCCAGGAGCCCGCCATCGAGTCGTCGAAGCGGGTGACTCCCGCCAGACCTGCGCGCAAGGGCGCCAGCCCCTTCAGATCGATCGCCTCCAGAAATACAGCGCTGCGGATCGGCGGCGCGACCTGCCAGTAGCCCATGCGCTGCGGCACGTCGACCAACCAGCCGTCCTGCGCCAGTTCGCGGATCAACGATTGCACAGCGACACCCGTGAAAGCACGGCGTTTGCTGTCGAGCGCGCCCATTTCGCCCAGCATCGCCAG
>JBDTQC010000003.1:0-32790 GCA_039932405.1 Ideonella sp. | reverse complement strand
ACGGCGATCATCAGATCGCCAGCCTGGATGCCGACGGTATTGTTGACGACGAACTCGGTCACGCCGATGGTGCCCGTCCTCGGGTGGTCGCTGGTGACCAGCGTGGGGACCGAGAATTTATCGGACGAGCTGCCGAGAATTCGCAAGGCATCCGGTCCGCCGACAGTGGCTGACGGGTAGATGCGTACCGGCGCCATCAACCGATCAGCAACACTGTTGAAGCCATTGGTGGTATTGAACAGGAGCGATCGAACGTTGCATCCGAGCCCGAGTTGATTCGCACCGAGGCCGTAGCCGGACATCTGCAGGTCCCGCTGCAAGGTATACAGAGCCAGGGTGCCGGTCAGTTGGGCGTCCGATCCTGAGGTAGTCGTCCGCTTCTGACCCTCTGCAGCCAGCATGACTTGAGAAATGACCAGCACCGCGATCAGCCCGATGACCATACCGACCATCAGCTCGATCAGGGTGACGCCACGTTCGTCGGCCCGAGCGCCGAGCCGCCTGCTTTTGGAAGAATGATTGAATTCGGCCATGGCGAGCTCAGGTGCGGATCGCGGTCGACGTGACGTACAGGTGCGTCAATTCGCTGGGTGGCGTCCAGCTGATCGTGATCGTGAACAAGCCGGGCGACGGTTGTTCGATCACCAGGGATCCGTCGGGCAACGTTGCGCTGATTTTCAGCACCATGGCCTGACATTTCGCATAGCTGGTGCAGGCACCCGTGCCGGCCGGCTTGTCGTACTGGGCAAGGTTCGGAATGTCGGCCCACATGCTGCCAATGAGTTCCTGTGCCAGATAGGCCGCCTCGCCGCGGAATTTGGAGGAAGTCTGCGCCTTCGTCATGGCCGCCTGCAAGCCGACGATACCCAGCACGCCGAATGCAAATATCAACAAAGCCACCAAAACCTCGAGCAGCACGAACCCGGTGTCCGAGCGACGAGTGCAAGCCGTCGGAGACGATTCAAGTCGAAGTTTTTTCATGATGTGCAGCGGCGCGGATCATCGGAGGTCGGGGCGACCTGCTTGTCACACATGCGAACCCCACCCGAGGGGCTGATGTCGACCCGGTAGGTCCGGTTTTCGGCTGGCGACACCGAACTGCTGAATTCCATTCGCGCCAATTGATTGCCGTCGATGGGTCGTCCGAAGGCGTTGAACGTGATCGACGAGGCGGCTGTCGTGCCATCCGCGAGCGTCGCCGCGATCTGGGCGGCCGCGTTGCCGTCGGCCGCCGAATGCACGGCGATGATCCGTGGCGAAGTCGTATCACCCGCCGGGGAATCACAATCGCCGGCCGGATTGTCCAGACTGACGATCCACGAGCCCGCTGTAGCAGACAAGACACAGGCGTCGCCAAGATCGCTGACCAGCGAAAACCTGACGCGATCGTTGCGGCGGATTGCCTCGGCCCTGGCGCGCTGAACACCCGCCAACATGGCATCAGCCGCATTGCGGATCTGGGCGTTGCGCAATTGCGCCGCAACCCCGGGGCCAACGGCCACGATAACGATGCCGAGAATGGTGATGACCGTCAGCAACTCGATCATCGACATGCCACGTTGGCGCGCGAGCTGAAAGGTAGTGCCGCGCATGGCTTCAGCAATCAGCGGATTTGACCGCCCAGCAGGTCTTGCTGACCGTTGCTCCGGCAAACTTGATGGTGAATTTTTGACCGGCGTCGTTGACGGTGTATTCGTAACCTGTGGCGCGGCTGCCCGATTTACCAGCGGCTCTCAGCAGAAATCCTTGTCCATTGGCGGGTACGGAGCAGAAATAATCAAAGTACTTTCCGGATGGAAAGGTTGCCCAGCTTGCGGTAGAGGTATTGGCGCAGGTACTCACGCCGTACTTTCGATTGTCCTGATAGTACTGCTCCATCTTGACCTGAAAATCGGATAGCGCTGTGAACGCTTCCGGTATCTGCCCGCGCCGGATATAGTCGGTATAAGCTGGAAACGCCACCACCGCTAGAATCGCCACGATGGCGACGACGATCATGACCTCGATCAAGGTAAAGCCGCGATGGAGATTGAGTTTCATGCGATGCGCGCCTCGGATAACAATCGTCTGTGAAGTGGGCCAGCAACGCTCAGCGGCCGCTTCGGGGTGTCGACTTGAAGAGTTTCGGCTTTCTGCGACACAAACTGAAGCGTTCGCCGCTGAACGGTCGGTCACACCCGACCAGCGGCACGCGGTTCAACCGAAGGCCGGGCGACCGGTGATCCGCTGGTATTCCCGAATGGCCAGGCGATCGGTCATGCCAGCCAGATAGTCAGCAACCGAACGCGCCGACGGGCGCTCGGTCTGCCCACTTGGCGGCAGCAATGAAGGGTCGCCGGAATACGCAGCGAACAGGGTGGCAACGATTGCGCGCGCCTGGTCAGTGGTCTGCGCCACCCTCGGATGGCGGTACAGGTTGTGACTCAGGAACCGTTTCACTTCGGCGACTTCGACTGCCAGTGCCGGGCTGAACGTCACCAGCGCCGGCAGCGTCCTGACCTGCTCCGCACAGCCATCTTGATGGCTGGTGAGCGAACGGCCAGTCTGTGCGATTACATCGTGGATCTGCGCCGACAACATCCGGCGTGTGACCTCGAAAACGAGGCGACGCCCGCTCAACCCTGGAAAGTCGGCCAGCACCTCGCGGTGAAACCGGCCAAACAGCGTCAGTTCACACAGGCTGGGCAACTCGAGCAAGCCCGAGCGCAGTCCGTCGTCGATATCGTGCGAGTTATAGGCAATCTGGTCGGCCAGATTGCACAACTGGGCTTCCAGGCTGGGTCGAGTACCGTCGAGGAAGCGTCGACCGACGCCATCGGGCTCGATCTGTTCGAGACGCAGCGCGTTGGCCCGCGAGCAGTGCTTCAAGATGCCTTCGCGGGTTTCGAAGCTCAGATTCAGTCCGTCGAACTCCGGATACTGCTCTTCGAGCTGATCGACGACGCGCAGGCTCTGCAGGTTGTGCTCGAAGCCCTGCCCTTGGGGGTCGATTGTCTTCAAGGCCAGGTTCAACGCATCCTGTCCGGCGTGGCCGAAAGGCGTGTGACCCAGATCGTGCGCCAGCGAAATCGCTTCGACCAGGTCTTCGTGCAGGCCGAGCCCACGAGCGATCGAACGGGCAACCTGGGCGACCTCCAGCGAATGGGTCAGCCGCGTTCGGAACAGGTCGCCCTCGTGGTTCACGAACACCTGGGTCTTGTAGACCAGGCGCCTGAATGCCGTGCTGTGAACGATGCGGTCACGGTCGCGTTGGAAGGCGTTGCGCAAGGGATCGACGGCTTCTTTGCGACGTCGGCCGCGGCTGACCGCCGGATCGCTGGCCCACGCAGACAAGGCGCGAGGAGGCGTCATCGACTTGGCAGTGAAGTTGGTGAAATCAGGCGCAATGCGAATCGATGACCTCGGCGAGGACCCGCTCGTCGACGCCATGGACGGCCGCGCGGCCGGGCGATTCGATCAGCACGAACTGCAGCTTGCCGGCGTCGGCCTTTTTGTCCACCCGCATCAGCTCGATGTAGGTCGGCGCGCCCAGCGCTGGCGCTACCAACGGCAGACCAGCTCGGCGAACCAGATCGGTGATGCGTTGCTGATAAGTCCTGTCGATGAAACCCATGCGCTGTGACAAGTCGGCCGCCATCACCATCCCGCAGCCAACCGCCTCACCATGCAGCCATTCGCCATAACCCAGCCCGGCCTCGATGGCATGGCCGAAGGTATGACCGAAATTGAGAATCGCGCGCAGACCGGTCTCTCGCTCATCCTGGCCGACCACCCAAGCCTTGATCTCGCATGAGCGCCGGATCGCGTAGGCCAGCGCCGGCTTGTCCAGGCGCAGCAAGGCGTCCAGGTTTTCTTCCAGCCATTTGAAAAAGCCATCGTCGGCAATCGGCCCGTATTTGATGACCTCGGCCAGACCCGCAGCGACTTCACGCGGCGGCAGGGTGTCCAGCGTATCGAGGTCGGCGATCACCCGCAGCGGCTGGTAGAACGCGCCAATCATGTTCTTGCCGGCCGGATGGTTGATCGCTGTCTTGCCACCGACCGAAGAATCGACCTGCGCCAGCAGCGTCGTTGGAACCTGCACATACGGCACGCCGCGCATGTAGCAGGCCGCGGCGAATCCGGTCATGTCGCCGATCACGCCGCCGCCCAGCGCATACAACACCGTCTTGCGATCACACGCATCGGCCAGCAAACGATCAAAAACGAGCCGGAGCGTATCCCAACCCTTGTACGCCTCACCATCGGGCAACACGAGTTGCCCGATTCGAGCGTGCGACGCTGCCAGCGCGCCTGCCAGGCGATCTGCATAAAGCGGGGCGACGGTCTGGTTGCTGACGATCAGCGCCGCGCTGGCACGCGGCAAGCCATCGAAGGTGGCGGCTTCGCTGAGCAGGCCTGAGCCAATGACGATGTCGTAGCTGCGATCGCCCAGTTCGATCGGTACGCGCTGTGCTGTGGTGGAACGGTCCATGACAGCCATTCTAGTAAGCTGGCATCGGCAGATTGAAGATCGCCGGGGTTTCAGCGACGTTCGTCTGCTCGAGGACTGCTCCCGGGTCCTGCAGAGACCATGCCAATCGATGATGGCGCCACATCTGCGGTGATCAGACCGGCCAGCTCGAGCTGCATCAGGATCATGTTGACCAGCGTATGAATCGATGGCCGCCCGGTCTCGATGACGAAATGCGCGGTTTTGCGGTAGAGCGGATCCCGCTGCGAATAGAGCTCTCGCAGGCGACCGAGCGGATTGTTCACCTGCAGAAGCGGCCGGTGCATGTCGTGGCGCAGCCGACGAAACAACTCGTCGGGCGACGAGCGAAGGTAGATCACGGTGCAGTTGGCATGCAGGATCTCGCGGTTGGCGTCACGCAACACCGCTCCACCTCCGGTGGCCAGCACGCCCAGTGAAACGACAGCCTGCTCGCCGATCACCTGCTCTTCGATGTCGCGAAAGGCAGTTTCGCCTTCCTGCTCGAAGAATTGCCGGATCGACGTGCCGAGGCGGTGCTCGATCACCGCGTCGCTGTCGGCGAATGGAAAACTCAACCGTCGTGCAAGTTGACGCCCGACGGTGGATTTGCCACCGCCTGGCATGCCGACCAGCGCTATCAAGGGCAAGCAGGCAACCCGAGTCCCGGAGCATCCCGGCTGATGAACTGGCTGGTGCTGCTCGAAACGCCACTCGGCGACGTGAAGGTCACGGTGAACGACCCGGCGGTGGTCACATCGTCGAAGCCGAAGTTGATGCTGACGAAGCTGGCTTCGGACGTACTTGGAACCGGTGAACCGCCGGCCACGGAGCTACTGAGCCCTGTGGTTGATGTCACAGTGACCACGGTTCCGGCGGCCACCGGGTTCAGCCTGACGGTATTGGCATCGGCAGCCAGGAAGGAGATCACGCCGGCCTTCGGCAGGTTGTACAGGTCACCGCCGCCTACCGGATAAAACGTCGCCACGGTTGGATTACCTGCCGCGTTGTAGCCCGTGCCGAGGCTCATTGGCGAACACGACGTACCGGCCGAGCGCCGATACAGGCTGGACGGCAGCGAATACCAGAGTGGTCGTGCCGAGGATGTCGAGAAAACGGTCTCGAGTGCACGGCGGACGTACGCCCGGCCCCAGGCCGCATCGCAGGTCAACGGTTGCGACGGGATTCCGACCGATCCGGCGAGCAGCGGCGATGACGACACGGCACAAGCCTGCGTTCCCGCCGCACTGCCGGGCAGCGACAACGCGATGAACTGATCGTTCGCCGAATCGTAGATGCCATCGAAGCGGCGATTCAGGTAGATGTTGCCGAGATCCTGGTATTGCTCGCCAGCGTCATAGACGTTGTTGCCGTTCGTATCGAGAAACGACTCTTCCCCGAGGGCGTAGGCAACAACAGTAACCCGGCCATCCGCGGGACGCGGCGCCGCGGAAACGAAGTTTGCACTGGCACGCGCCAGTCCGTTGGCCAGCTGGGTCAACTTGTTCGACTCGATCTGACCGCCTTCGGCGACAAAGTTGATCGCAGTCCCCGCGGGCACAGGGTTGGCAAGCCGATCCGACGCGATGATCGAATAGGTATTCGGCGTGCCATCGATGTTGAAACCTTCGATGTTGATCGTCTGCTGAGACAACGAGAAATTGAGCTGCGAGGGCAGGCCGACAGCAATCGACAGGCCGCTCGATACCGTAGAGATTGACGAATTGACCAGCGTCGCCTTCACGCGTACCGGCGTCGGCACGGTGCCTGAATTGATCAGAACCGTGACATTGCCCAGACTATCGCTTGGCTTGGTGACCGCCTGCGATCCGCCATCGAGCGTCAAGCCGCCAGTCAAGGTGGTGGGTTCCACCAGAACGTTCTGGTTGGGAAGGCCGTTTCCAGCAGTATCCAACACACGGAAAACCACCGTTGCGGTTTCCGTCAAGCCGGATCCCTTCAGGAAAATCGTGCCTGGCGTGGCCGAAATGAAATTGATGCTGGCCACCGCGGGGGAGGTCAATGCAATCGACAACGATCGGACCGCGGAACTGCCAGTGACGCTGGCCTGAACCGTGTCGCTCACATCGGTCGCACCGCAACCCAGGTCGCGGTAGGTGAACGTGGCCGTGCCTGTCGTGGTGGTGGCCGAGATTGGCGTAAGGCTGGCCCGGCCTTTGGCGACGCATGCCGACGAGAGCGAGATCTGAACCGGCGTTCCGGAAGATGCGCCACTGACCGTGACCGTCAGGTTGGATTGCCCATAAGCGCTGAGCTTGCTGGCACCCAGATCAGTGACAAATGCCTGGATTGCGACGTTGGGTGCGGTGAGCTGGAATCCTTGCGATGCTTGCAGGCTGGTGCCGTTGACCGTGGTGGTGGCAATGACTTGGTCGGCGCCACTGCCGCCAGCAGTCGGGGCCGTCAGGCTGACACTGGCCACGCCGTTGCCATCAGTGAGCGCTGAAGGAACGCTGAAGGTCCCGAGACCATCGACCGTGGTGAACTTCACGACCTGGCCCGCTACACCTGCTCCGGTGGCATCCTTGACTGTCGCACTGACATTCGCTGGCGACGATCCGGTGACGATATTGTTCGACAAGGTCAGTTGAATGGATGGAACGCCCACGACCGGCGCACTGGTCGACGTCACAGAGAATCCTGCCGCTCCTGTGACAAGCGTGCCATTGATCGTGACCTGTGCAACGGCCAGGTCGGCTCCGTTGGATTGCGTGGTTGCGGGCGACAGACGCGCAATGACGCCGCCGTTCGCATCCGTCAACGCGGACGCCACATTGAATGCACCCAATCCGTCAACGGTGCTGAATTTGACCACCTGACCTGCCACCGGCGCACCCAACGCATCCTTCACGATGGCGGTCAGAACTGCCGGCGTCGCGGTTGTCACCGAGGTGGTCGACAAGCTCAATGCAATCGAAGGCGATCCTGTTGCACCGCCCGCGGTAGGCACAACCTGAAATCCGATCGTTCCGCTGACATCAGCGACTCCGATCGTCGTCTTGGCGAGAATCAGATCTGCGCCATTGGACAAGCTGCTCAGCGGGGCAACGCTCACGCTGGCAGAACCGTTGGCGTCGGTCAGGGCGGATGCGGGGGTGAAAATGCCCAAACCGCCGCTGCTGCTGAACAAGACCACCTGACCAGCCGCCGGCGCTCCGGCTGCCGTCGTGACCTTGGCCGTCACCGTGGCCGGCGCCGTACTGCGCACCGTCGTGCTGGAAATCGACAACACAACCGTCGGGCTTCCCGTGGTTGTTCCACCGGTGGTGCCGCCGGTACCCGTACCCGTACCCGTACCCGTGCCCGTGCCGGTCCCTGTTCCGGTACCCGTGCCCCCGCCACCAAATGGCGCCGTTGCGGAACCGCCGCCACCACCGCAACCCGCGAGGAATCCGATCGCCAATACGGCAATCCAACGTTTGATTGATGCTGTCATCACGCCACTCATGAAAATTCGTTCGTTCGAGATCAGCGGGTCGCCGATCGATCGCCAATCACCTTCGGGGTGATGAAGATCAACAACTCGGTCTTGCTCGAAGTCTTGGTTCGGGTCTTGAACAGATTGCCGAGGTAGGGGACATCGCCCAGCACCGGGACCTTGGTCACATCCTCCCGGTCGGACTGTTCGAAGATGCCGCCGATCACGACGGTGCCTCCGTTCTCGACCAGCACCTGGGTCCGGACGTGTTTCTTGTCGATTGCCAAACCTGCAGCGGTGACGCGGCCGACACTGTCCTTGTTGACATCGACATCGAGGATGACGTTGCCTTCAGGCGTGATCTGCGGCGTGACTTCAAGCTTCAGGTTGGCCTGTCGGAACTGGATCGCCGTGGCGCCGCTCGATGTCGCGGTCTGGTAGGGCAGCTCTTCACCTTGCTCGATCAGCGCCTTGACCTGATCGGTGGTGATCACCCGCGGGCTGGAAACCACCTTGCCTTTGCCGTCAGCCTCGAGTGCCGACAGTTCGAGGTTGAGGAATCGATTCGCGGAGGCGCCGAACAGCGACAGCGCGAAGGTCGCGGCGTCGTAGTTGTTCTGGCCCGCGGCCGGAAGATTGACGAACTGGCTGTTCGCAAAATCGGTGCTGCCGATCTGGCCGGTCTGCGCGGCCACCGCGTTCAGGTTGCCGCCGATCGAGATGCGGTTGTTGCCACCGACGCCGCGCGAATCATTGACGCCGAGCTTGACCCCCAGCGACCGCCCGAACTTGTCGTCGGCGATGACGATGCGCGCTTCGATCAGCACCTGCCGCACCGGGATATCGATCTTCGCGATCAGGGCCTGCACCGCTTCGAGCTTGGTGGGCGTATCGCTGACGAACAACTGGTTGGTGCGCGTTTCGTAGAGAACACTGCCGCGCGCCGACAGGATGCGGGTTGCGCCACCGTTGGCTCCACCACCACCGCCTTGCGCGGAAGTCTGGTTGCCGGTCAAGCCTTTGGCCACCTCTTCCGCCTTGGTGTAGTTGAGCTGGAACGCCTGGGTACGCAGCGGCTCGAGTTCGGCGATCTGTGCCTTGGCTTCGAGCTCGAGCTTCTCTTTCGCGGCGAGTTCGTCTTTCGGCGCGATCAGGATCACGTTGCCGGTGCGCCGGGTGCCCAGGTTCTTGGCTTCGAGAATGATGTCCAGCGCCTGATCCCAGGGTACATCCTTGAGCCGCAAGGTCACGTTGCCGGTGACGGAATCACTGGTGACGATATTGAAGTTGGTGAAGTCGGCAATGACCTGCAACAGCGCCCTGACCTCGATGTTCTGAAAATTGAGCGACAACTTGTCGCCGGAATATTTCGGCCCTTTTGTCAATCGGTTCGGGTCGATCTTCTCGGGCCGAACCTCCAGCACGAACTGGTTGTCGGTCTGGTAGGCCGAATGTTCCCAGTTGCCGATCGGCGTGACCACCATTCGCACCCGGTCGCCATTCTGGAAAGTGGAGATGGTCTGCACCGGGGTCCCGAAATCGGTCACATCGAGGCGTCGACGCAGGCTGTCGGGTACCGTGGAGCGCAGGAAATCGACCACCAGCGTTTTGCCTTGCTGGCGAATGTCGACACCGATCTGGGTGCTCGGCAGATCGACGATGACGCGCCCGGCGCCGTCTGCGCCACGCCGAAAATCGATGTTCTGCAATGACAAGAGCGTGCGGTTCGCGCTTTCCGCGAACGGCACGACATTCGAGCCCCCCGGCGTCGGCGTCACAGGCGCAGTGGTCGCCGGCGCAGCGGCCATCGACTGCGCTGGCGCTGCAGGCAGCGCGGCGGGCATCGGAGCAACGGCTATCGGAACAGCGGGCATCGGCGCGGCGGCAGTCGTCACCGGACGCACCGCATCCGGACGCTCGACCACCAGAACCAGCACATTGCCTTGCAATTCCGCACGGTAGGTGGCGGACTGTTTGAGGTTCAGCACCAGGCGGGTCCGCTCATCACCTTGCGCCACGTTGATGGAACGAACATTGCCCTGATTGACATCGATCAGCGACTTGCCCATCGCGTTGCCGACGCCCGGCAGGTCGATCGCGACCCGCGGTGGCGACTGGATCGAGAAGCCGCGCGGAACCACTGCCAGCGGTTGCGTCAATTCGATGCGAACGACATCACCACTGCCCTGCGGGCTGCTGTTGATCGACTGGATCGCATTCTGCGCCCAGGCTGTCGGCAGCACGCAAGACAACACGGCCACGGCCAACGCCCGTCCAGCCCAACGATTCAGGAAAATTGCGGAGCCTGGTGCGGCAGTCATGTTCATTTGGCTTTTTCCTGGAGTTGGAGCGAGCCGGGGCGCTCGATCCATTCACCCGTGGCATCCTGAACGATTTCTCTCAGGGTAATTTCGTCTTCGGAGATCTTGGTAATCTTGCCGTAGTTCTGCCCCAGATAGTCACCTTGCTTGACCTGATACAGAAGTTTGTCGACCTGCAGCAGGGCAAACGGACGCCCCCCTCGGCGCACACTGCCGACCATCGTCATGCTGTCCAGCGGGAATGCCTCGAGCGGCTCCTTGCGCCGGTTCAGTTCGGCCGTGAAAAGCGAACTCGGTTGCCGTACGTCGGGCTGGCGCAGCCCGACCGTCAATTTTTGCGGACTGAAAGGCTCGACTCCATCGAATGCGAGATAGGCCTGCGGCCTGAACTGCTTGGGCTCCGACAGTGGCGTGACGTTCGGCTTGACTTCGCGCTTCTGCTGATCCATCCAGGCCTGCAATTCATCCTGTTCGGTGGCGCAGGCCGACAACACAAGCAGAGCGCCACAAACCAGCCAGGGCACAGAAGATCGACGGAAATCGGCACTCATTGCGGCGCCTTCGCGGTTACCTTGGCCTTGCGCACCTGCTCGATTTCGGTCTGATCCAGATAACGGTAGGTGCGCGCAGTCGCTTCCATCGACAACGGGCTGGCCGGGTCACGCGCACCGACGATATTCATGTTGTGCAACGTCACGATGCGCGACAAATTGGCGATGTCGGCGGCGAACGCTCCCATGTCGTGGTACCGACCACTCACCTTGATGGCGATCGGCAACTCGGCGTAGTAATCACGCACCACGACCTGACCCGGCCTGAACAGCTCGAACTGCAAGCCGCGACCGATACCGGCCTGGTTGATATCCGAAAGCAAGGCCGCCATTTCAGCCTTGCCCGGCAACTGCTTCTCCAGTTGCAGCACGTATTCCTCGACCTGGCGCTTCTGCTTCAGCAATTCTTCGAGGTTCACGGCCTGCGTCAACTTGCTGCGGTAATCGGTCTTCAGACCCGGTTCCTTGGCTCGCTCGGCATCGAGTTCGTCTTGCGCGTTGGACAGCAACAAGAACCAGCCGGCCACAACCACGGCGATCGCCAGCAACGACCAGAACAGCAGCTTCGGCAAGATCGGCCACTGCCCAGGCTCGCGGTAATTGAGATCGCGGAATTGCTCACGCATGTCGGCGAAAATATCGCCGGCGCTTCTGCGCGGCACGGTCATCTTCTTGGTCGCCATGTTCGTCGCTCGATTCGCTCGCTAGCGGGCCGCCGCTACCGCAGAAGCCGGCGCGCTTGCCGCCTCGGCACTCCCTGGTGCAGACTGGTCTTGCTGTCGCTTCACACTGATACGAACTGAAAAGTCGAACAGGCGGGGTTGGGAGCGGCTGCCGGCCGGCTGACCGGCCAGCTTGATTTCAATCAGTTCAGGCTTGGTCAGCCAGGCCGAGTTGTTGCCGGTGTTGCGCAAGAACTCGGACATGCGCTCGTTGGTCTGGGAAATGCCGGTGACATTGAGGAACTGACCGTCCTGTCGAACCGAGGTGAAATAGACACCCTCGGGCGTCTGCCGAACCAGTTCATTGAGGATGTGCACCGGCACGTTGCGATCGAGTTGAAGGTTTTCGACCGCGGCTTGGCGCGCCTTCAGCGCGTCGATCTCGGCACGCAAGGTTGCAATGTCCTTGATCTGCGCCTCGAGCTTGCGGATTTCAGCCGACAGGAAGCCGTTGCGCCCTTGCTGCGTCGAAATGAGTTGCTGCAGCACGCCGAACCAGAGTGCGACCACACCTGCGCCGACTACCGCAGCCAGGGCGAGGCCTGCAAAAAAAGCAGCCTTGCGCCGCTGGCGACGCTCTTCGCGGTGCGGCAGCAGGTTGATGAGGATCACTGGACAAATCTCCTCATAGCCAAACCGCAGGCGGTCAGGTAGGAGGGCGCCTCGCGCCGCAATTTGCTCTCACGCACCGCGGGGCCCAATTTCATCTTGTCGAACGGATTGACGATGGTCGAGGCAAACCCGGTCAATGCGGTGACCCGATCTTTCAGACCCGCCAGGGTGGCCGTACCACCAGCCAACATCACGTAATGCACCTTGTGATGGGGCGTGCTGGTGAAGAAATACTGCAGCGCACGGCCGATTTCCTGCGCCAGGCTGTCGACAAAGGGCGAAAGAATCGCCGTCTCGTAGTCATCCGGCAGGTCGCCAGCCAGTTTCTTCTGCTCGGCTTCTTCGAACGAGAAGCCGTACTGTCGTGAAATCAACTGGGTCAACTGCGAACCACCGAACGCCTGGTCTCGGTCATACAGCATTTCGTCGTCGCGCAGCACCTTCAGGCTGGTGGTGTCGGCGCCGATTTCGAACAACGCAACCAGCGAGTCCTTGCCCTTGTTCGGCAAGGCCTTGATGATCCGTGTCATGGCCAGCCGGGACGCGTGTGACTCGATGTCGAGCACCACCGGCTTCAACCCCGCGGCCTCGGCCAGACCTTGCCGATCCTGCACGCGATCCTTGCGTGATGCCGCGATCAACACATCGACATCGCCAGGCGATGAAGCGCTGGGCCCGATGACACAAAAATCGAGGCTGACTTCGTCGAGGGAGAACGGAATGTATTGGTTGGCTTCCGCCTCGACCTGAACTTCGAGCTGCTCTTCGCGCAAACCCGCCGGCAGCATGATCCGCTTGGTGATCACCGCCGATTGGGGCATCGCCATCACGACGTGTTTGGTTTTCGACCCGCTCTTGGCAACAAGGCGGCGCACCGCTTCAGCAACCTCGTCGAATTTCTCGATGTGGCCATCGGTGATCCAGCCACGCTCGAAATGTTCGGACGCAAACCGCTCCAGCACCAGATTGCCAGCAGAATCTTGCGCCAGCTCAACCAGCTTCACGCTGGTGGTGCAGATATCGAGCCCCAACACGGGTGGGTGCTGCTTTCCCAGTAGTCCGTCCAGGAAACTCACGATGCAATCTCCATTGGCGACAAAGGGCTGGTTGGATCCTAATAAATCACTTCAATGCTAGCAGCAAAGCCCTTGTCCAACCTAGCAAATCGGCTCGGGCGGGCCGCCTTGACGTTGCGTAAGGCACACGATTGCACCCAGTCTAATGGCAACCCGGACCGCCAAACGATCGAATTGGACCGACAAGCGAGTTCAGGCTTCACGATCGAGGGTCCGCGACCGGCCTTCCTATAATCGAGCGATCCCGAACTTGGAACCCCAAGAGTGATCTTCAGCGCGCCAGCCTGAATGATGCCTCCGGCGCGTCGATGTCTCAAGAAAAACCGTCCAACTCTGCGCCATGGCTGCGCTGGCTCGCCAAGTTCGGTGGGGCGCTGCTGGTCATCGGCGTCGGAGCCGCGGGTGTTGCTTTGCTGACGGTGGGCATCGCCCTGGCTGTTGCCTTCCCCAACCTGCCCGATCTGGATGGCCTGACCGAATACCGGCCGAAGCTTCCGTTGCGGGTCTATTCAGCCGACGGCGTGCTGGTGGGTGAGTTTGGCGAGGAACGGCGCAACTTCACGCCGATCAAGGAGATTCCACAAGTCGTGCAGGATGCCGTGCTGGCGATCGAAGACTCTCGTTTCTATCAACACGGCGGGGTCGACTACCTCGGCGTCGTGCGCGCCGGACTTGCCAACTTCGTCGAGTCTCGCAGCCAGGGGGCGTCGACGATCACGATGCAGCTGGCGCGCAATTTCTACCTGTCGACCGAGAAGACCTTCACGCGCAAGATCTACGAGATTCTGCTGGCACTGAAGATCGAGAGCCGGTTGAGCAAGCAACAGATCCTCGAGATCTACATGAACCAGATCTATCTGGGGCAGCGGGCGTATGGCTTTGCTGCGGCCAGCGAGACCTATTTCGGCAAGCCGTTGAAAGATATCTCGATCGCGGAAGCCGCGATGCTCGCCGGGCTGCCGAAGGCGCCGTCGGCCTACAACCCGATCGCCAATCCGCGCCGGGCAACCGTGCGGCAGCTCTACATCATCGACCGCATGCTGGAAAACGGCTTCATCACCGAGGCCCAGCGCAAGGAGGCGCGGGCGCAACCGATGAAATACCGTGCGCCAGCCAGCGTTTCACTGCATGCGGAGTACGTGGCCGAAGCGACGCGCCAGTTGATCTATGCGCACTACGGTGATGAGGCGTACAGCCGGGGATTGAATGTCTACCTGACGCTGAATTCCAAAGAGCAGACCGTGGCCTATCACGCATTGCGCAAGGGAATCCTGGATTACGAACGCCGGCAGGTCTACCGCGGCCCCGAGGCCTACATCGACCTGCCAGGACAACCGCAGGAGATCGATACCCGGATTGCCGAGGCGCTGGTCGAACATCCGGACAATGACGAGCTGAAGGCGGCAGTGGTGCTGCAGGCGAGCCCGAGCAAGGTGGTGGCTGCTCTGCAAAGTGGCGAGAGCCTGACGATCACAGGCGAAGGCCTCAAACCTGCGACGTCCGGTCTTGCAGCGAACGCCAGCCCGAAGGTGCAAGTGCGGCGTGGCGCCATTGTGCGCGTCGTCAAAGGCGCAAAGGGTGACTGGACGATCACCCAGTTGCCCGAGGTAGAAGGCGCCTTTGTGTCTCTCGATCCGCAGACCGGCGCGGTTCGAGCGATGGTCGGCGGATTCGACTACTCGAAGAACAAGTTCAACCACGTGACCCAGGCCTGGCGCCAACCCGGGTCAAGCTTCAAGCCGTTCATCTATTCAGCCGCGCTCGAGAAAGGCTTCACGCCGTCCACGGTGATCAACGACGCCCCCTTGTTCTTCAATGCCGGCGACACCGGCAGCCAGCCTTGGGAGCCGAAGAACTACGACGGCCAGTTCGACGGGCCGATGTCGCTGCGCCGCGGCTTGGCGAAGTCGAAGAACATGATCTCGATCCGCATCCTGCAGTCGATCGGGACCAAATACGCGCAGAACTGGATCACGCGCTTCGGCTTCGACGCCGAGCGCCATCCGGCCTACCTGACGATGGCGCTCGGTGCGGGGTCGGTGACGCCGATGCAGATGGCGACTGCCTACGGCGTCTTCGCCAATGGCGGCTATCGAGTAAACCCCTTCCTGATCCAGAAGGTGGTCGACGCCAGGGGCAATGTACTGAGCGAAATCCATCCGCCAGTGCTCGACGAATCCCTGCGCGCCATCGATGCCCGCAATGCATTCCTGATGACCAGTCTGCTGCAGGAAGTGACCCGTTCAGGCACCGCGGCGAAAGCACAGGCGCAACTGAAGCGACCCGACATCTACGGCAAGACCGGCACCACCAACGATTCGCTGGATGCCTGGTTCGCGGGCTGGCAGCATGAAGTTGTCGCGGTGGTGTGGATGGGCTACGACAACCCGCGCAAGCTCGGTGACCGTGAAACCGGAGGCGGCCTCGCACTGCCGGTCTGGATCGACTACATGGCCCAGACGCTGAAAGGCGTGCCGGTCAACGACCCGCAGGCCCCGTCTGGTCTGGTCTACGCCAATGGCGAGTGGTATTTCCAGGAGTATGCCAACCGCAACGGCGTGGCCAGCCTGGGGCTCGACGAGCGCGTGCCGGCGCCACCAACCGAAGAAGAGCGGCGCAGCATCCTCGATCTGTTCAAGCGTTGAGGCCGTTGCACCTCAAGCCGTGAACCGCAGCGGCTGGCCAGCCTGCTCGCTCGCGCAACGCGACAGCGCGTCGTGGAATTCGCCACCATCGCGGGTATCGATCCAGCGTCCGTCGCTGAATCGGTAATGAAACCCGCCACTGCGCGCAGCGAGCCACAGTTCGTGCAGTGGCGGCTGCGTATTGATCACGATCTTGGTTTGATTCGGAAAGCTCAGTTCGAGCAGGCCGCCGGTGCGATTGCTGTCGATGTCGACGACATCTTCCTGCAGCCAGCGGTCGACCAGGGCCTCGACGGCGGCCAGCACGGCATCGGTACGGGTTCGGTATTCGACGTCCGACAATCCATCCGTAAACTGGGGATCTGACGCGGCTGTTTGGCTCATGGTCGATAGAATCCTTGGATGCAAAAACAGGTGCTGACACACAGTGTAGCGAGCGAGAACCACCGCACGCCGGAAAGACCGCATCTGTGCAGCGGTCGCTGCCGGCCAGCAGCGTACCTGCTGGTGCTTGCCATCTCGGGCTTGTCGGCTTGCGGCCAGAAAGGCCCGTTGATTCTGCCGACGGCAGTTGCCACCCCCATCACAGCGCCATCCGCCGCTTCGGCACCCGCCGCAACCGCCTCCAGTGTTCTTCCGATTCGTTGATCATGACCCTGCCCGGTTCTCCGTACGTCGCCTATCGCGACCATTCACTCGTCGTCGAGGACTGTTCGCTCGACGAGCTCGCCGACCGGCACGGCACGCCCTTGTACGTGTATTCACGCACGGCCATGCTCGATGCGGCAAGCGCCTATGGCCGGGCACTGGCTGGCAGGGATCACCTCATCTGTTTCGCGATGAAAGCGAATCCCAACCTCGCGGTGCTCCAGACGTTGGCCGAAGCGGGTTGCGGCTTCGACATCGTGTCGGGTGGTGAACTGGAGCGCGTGCTGGCAGCCGGTGGCGATCCCGCGAAGGTGGTCTTCTCCGGTGTCGGCAAAACCGCTGCCGAAATGCAGCGCGCGCTCGAAGTCGGTGTCCTATGCTTCAATGTCGAGAGCGAAGCGGAGCTCGAACGCCTGTCCCAGGTGGCAAGTGCCACCGGCAAGGTCGCAAGGATCAGCCTGCGCGTCAATCCTGACGTCGACCCTGGCACCCATCCATACATCTCGACCGGACTGAAAGACAACAAGTTCGGCGTGCCGCATGAACGCGCCATCGATACCTATCTGCGAGCGGCCGAGTTGCCGGGGCTCGAAGTGGTCGGCATCGATTGCCACATCGGCTCGCAAATCACCGCGGCGGCGCCCTACCTCGATGCGCTCGACCGCTTGCTCGACCTGGTCGAGGCGGTCGAGCAACGTGGCGTCAGGCTTGATCACATCGATCTGGGTGGCGGTCTGGGTATCACCTATTCCGACGAGTCGCCACCGGCGATCGATGTCTTGATCGCTCAGCTGCTGGCCCGCATCGACACGCGCGGCCACAGCCACCGCAAGATCTTGTTCGAGCCCGGCCGCTCGATGGTCGGCAATGCCGGTGTATTGGTCAGCGAGGTCCTGTACCTCAAACACGCTGCCAGCCAGGCCACCAACGCAGAGCCAGGATCGGACGGCAAGAACTTCTGCATCGTCGATGCCGCGATGAACGACCTGGTGCGCCCGGCGATGTACGGTGCCTGGATGGCCATCGTCGAATGTCACAAGGGCGCCGAGCCGCCGATCGTCTATGACGTGGTCGGCCCGGTCTGTGAATCGGGAGACTGGTTGGGGCGCGATCGATCACTGTCCGTGAAAGCGGGTGATCGGGTCGCCGTGTTGTCCGCAGGCGCATACGCCATGAGCATGGCCAGCAATTACAACAGTCGCGGGCGAGCTGCAGAAGTCATGGTCAGTGGCGCAGATTCCTGGCTGATCCGCCGGCGCGAACTTCCTGGCGAATTGTTCACGCACGACCTGTTGATTCCGCCGCGCTGAGTCGCTGAGTCTCAAGCCCGAACAAGCCCGCCCCGGTTGAACCAGCGGCCGGCAGACGCCCTTCCTGCACCGCATGGCAGGCGATCCGCACGCCCTGCAACTCCAGCAAGGCAGGCCGCTCGACTCTGCAACGTTGGTCGGCATGCGGGCAGCGCGGATGAAACGAACAACCACTGGGCGGATTCAACGGGTTCGGAACTTCGCCTTGCACCGGGGTTCGCGCACGCCCGGTCATGTGAATATCCGGAATCGCATCGAGCAGCATCCGCGTGTAAGGATGTCGGGGCCGTTCGAACAGCTCGGACTTGGCCGCGATCTCGACCAGTCGGCCCAGGTACATCACACCGACCCGATCGCTGACATGGCGGACCACTGCGAGGTTGTGCGAAATGAACAGGTAGGTCAGACCGCGATTGCGTTGCAGGTCCTTCATGATGTTGAGGACCTGCGCCTGTACCGACACGTCGAGCGCGGAGGTGGGTTCGTCGCAGACCAGAAACTCCGGTTGGGTTGCCAGCGCTCGCGCAATCGAGATGCGCTGGCGTTGACCACCGGAAAACTGGTGCGGAAATTTTTCAGTATCCGAATCGGTCAGCCCGACCGATCGAAGCAACTCGGCGACCCGATCTTTCAGCAGCGCGCGGTTATTGACAAGGCCGTGTTCCACCAAGGGCTCGCCGACAATGTCGAGTACCTTCCAGCGCGGATTCAGGCTGGCATACGGGTCCTGGAAAATCATCTGCATGCGCCGCCGCAGGGCTGGCGCCTTCGGGCCTCTCAAGGTGCGCGAGATGTCGTGACCATCAAACGAGACCGATCCGGCACTCGGCTCATGCAGGCCGACCAGCAGGCGGGCCACGGTGCTCTTGCCACAGCCCGATTCGCCGACCAGCGCCAAGGTCTGGCCACGTTCGATCGCGAAACTGATGCCGTCCACGGCATGGACGAACTGCCTCGGCCGGCGCTCCATCACCCGGTTCAACCAGGGCGCGGAAACATCGAAGGTCTTGGCCAGATCCCGCACTTCGACCAGCGGCGCAAGCGCGGCCGCAATCGTGTCGTTGTTCATGCCGCGGTCCTGGCATCGACTGCATGCAGCCAGCAAGCCGCACTCGTCGCGCCCGATGCGAGCAGATCGGGGCGCTCGACGGAACAGCGCGCGAAGGCACGCGGGCAGCGCGGATGAAACGCACAACCGGTCGGAATGGCGTTCAGGCGAGGCATCGCACCTTCGATCTGCAACAGCCGTTCACGGTTTTCATCCATCGACGGAATGGAGCCCATCAAGCCGACGGTATACGGATGGGCCGGCGAGTGGATGACGGCCTGAACCGGGCCGACCTCGACGATGCGGCCGGCATACATCACCGCCACGCGATCGCAGGCCTCTGCAATGACACCCATGTCGTGCGTCACGAGCATCACCGCAGCACCATGTTCCCGGCACAGACGTTTGAGCAGCTGGATGATCTGGGCCTGCACCGAGACATCGAGGGCCGTCGTGGGTTCGTCCGCGACGATCAGCTTCGGCTCGGCAGCGAGCGCCAGCGCGATCACCACACGCTGCCGCATGCCACCAGAGAACTGGTGCGGATACTGATCGATCCGCTGCGCGGCAGCCTGGATGCAGGTTTCTTCGAGCAGCCTGATCGCCCGTTGTCGAGCCTGCGATTCGGACATCGGCAGGTGTGTCTGGATCGTCTCGATCAACTGACGGCCAATCGTATACAGCGGGTTCAGCGAGGTCAGCGGATCCTGGAAGATCGCACCGATTCCGCGACCGCGAATGCGGCGCATGTCCTGATCGTCCAGATTGTCGATGCGGCGGCCATCGAAACGGATCTGACCCGCCGTGATTCGGCCCGGCGGATCGAGCAGACCGATGATGGCCGCACCGGTGAGCGATTTGCCAGCACCCGACTCACCGACCACCCCCAGAATTTCACCGGGCGCGATTGAGAACGAGATGTCGTCGAGGGCCAGCAGGCTGCCGTGGCGAGTCGGAAATTCGACCCGCAAATGGTCGACTTCGAGGAGTGACGGATGCATGCCTTGATCAGCGCAGGCGCGGATTCAACGCGTCACGCAGCCAGTCGCCGAGCAGATTGACGCTCAGTGCAATCATGATCAGGACCAGGCCCGGGAAAATCGTGATCCACCATTCGCCGGACAGCAGAAAGTCGTTACCGACGCGGATCAGCGTGCCCAATGATGGCGAGGTAGGTGGAACGCCGACGCCCAGGAACGACAACGTCGCCTCGATGATGATCGCGGTGGCCAGCTGAATCGTCGCCAGCACCAGCACCGGACCCATCACGTTGGGCAACACGTGCCGACGCATGATGCGCAGCGATGAAACGCCGATCACGCGCGCGGCCTGAACATATTCCTTCTGCCGCTCGACCATCGTCGAGCCGCGCACCGTGCGCGCGTACTGGACCCACCCGCCGAGCGAGATCGCGACGATCAGCACCGCAAATGCCAGCACGTCGTGGGCATTCGGAAAAAGCGCGCGGCCGACCCCATCGATCAGCAAGGCGATCAGAATCGATGGAAACGACAACATCACATCGCAGACCCGCATGATGAACGCGTCGGTCTTGCCGCCGACGAAACCCGACAACAGGCCGAGCGAAACCCCGACGAGCATCGACACGACCACCGATGCTGCGCCGACGAACAGCGAGATGCGCGATCCGTACATCAAGGCCGACAGGATGTCGCGCCCCTGATCATCGGTGCCGAGCAGATAGGTGGACTTGCCCTCATCCTGCCAGGCTGGCGGCAGCCGGGAATCCGCCAGCTCAAGCGTGGCCAGATCGAACGGATTGTGCGGCGCGATGAAATCGGCAAACAGCGCGCAGAAGATGCACAGGAACGCGATGGCAGCCGCCGCAATGGCCACCGGTGACTGCTTGAAACTGTGCCAGACATCACCTTGCAGGAAACGTCGGAAGCGGCCATTCGGAGGCGCGACCGGCGCGCTGGCGTCGGTCGCTTCGTTCACTTGATGGTGACCCACTTGTAGGGCATCTGATTGTCGGCCAGCTGCACCACGCTGACGGTTTTCTTCATGGCCCAGGCCAGTGCCTGCTGATGCAGCGGAATATGGCCGACGTCGGCTGAATGCAATTCGAAGGCTTCACGGATCATCGCATTGCGCTTGGTGACGTTGACCTCGCTCTGGATGGCAAGTGTCAGCTCGTCGAGCTTCGGATTGCTGTACCAGCCGAGATTGAACTGGCCCTGGCCCTTGTCGGTTGGCGTTGCCATCAACGAAGTCAGCGCATTGTGCGCATCGTAGGTTCCGGGGGTCCAGCCGAGCAGGTAGAAGCTGGTGTCGCGGCGCAGGACCTTCGGGAAGTAGGTTGCCTTCGACTCGGTCTGCAGATTGATCTTGACCCCGATACGAGCCAGATTTGCCGCGATCGCCTGGCAAATGGCCGCGTCGTTCACGTAGCGATCGTTCGGGCAGTTCATGCCGACCTCGAAGCCGTTCGGATAGCCAGCTTCGACCAGCAATTTCTTCGCGGCTTGCGAATCGTAGGGAAGGCGCTTGTTCAGCTCGGGCACGAAGCCGTTGATCCCGGGTGCGACCATCAACGCGGTGGGTGCCGCGGCGCCGCGCATGACCCGGTTCTTGATCGCTTCGATGTCGATCGCCTGGTAAAAAGCCTGCCGAACCCGCCGGTCCTTGAACGGGTTCTTGCCCTTGACACTCGAATACTGAAGCTCGTCACGCTTCTGGTCCATGCCGAGGAAGATCGTCCTCAGTTCGGGCCCCTGCAGCACGGTGTATTTCGGATTGGCCTGGATGCGTTCGACGTCCTGCAGCGGAACCGGCTCCATCAGGTCGATCTCGCCAGACAACAAGGCTGACACTCGCGTGGCAGCATTGCCGATCGGGGTGAAGATGACTTCGCTGACATTGCCCTCGATCTTGTCCCAGTAGTTCAGATTGCGCACCAGGACGGTTCGCGTTCCTGGTTGTCGTTCCTTCAATCGATATGGTCCGGTACCGTTGGCCTTGAACGACGCCGTGTTCTCCACACCCTTGCGCTTGTCGACCGGAATCGTCGCCTTGTTTTCCTCGCACCATTTCTTGTTCATCACGTACACCAGCGTGATCACGTCGGGCAGGATCGGAAACGGACTGAGCGTCTCGATCTCGACCACGTAATCGCTGATCTTTCGCACTTCCTTGAAAGACGACGTGTAACTCTGCATGTCCGAGCCCTCACCAGCGGCGCGCTGGAACGAGAACACCACATCGTCGGCCGTCAGCAGGCTGCCATCGTGGAACTTCACGCCGCGCCGCAGTTCGAATCGCCAGACGGTGGGCGAAGGCTGGCTCCACTTGGTGGCCAGCCCCGGCGTCAGTCCGAGCTTCTTGTCACGGGCGACCAGCGGTTCGTAGATGTTGTTGGTGAATGTCAGCTGCAGCGATTCGTTCAGCGAATGAGGGTCCATCGACGTGGAATCGCCCTGGTTCGCGACGCGCAGCGTCACGGCCTGGGCAAGCCCTGCCATCAACATCAGGCCAGCGGCCAGCACACGAAGTCGCAATGTCATCGGGTTTTCTCCAGGGTGGACAACAGCAGCAAGTCTCAATGCGCGGCGCTTGTCCGCTCGATTCTCAGGCGCGGGTCAACTGCAAAATACAGCAGATCGACGACCAGGTTGATCAATACAAAGATGAGCGAGATCAGGCACAGATAAGCGGCCATCACGGGAATGTCGGCAAAGCCAACCGCCTGAATAAACAGCAGGCCCATGCCGGGCCACTGAAAAACCGTTTCGGTGATGATCGCGAACGCAATCAGCGAGCCCAGCTGTAGGCCCGTGATGGTGATGACCGGAACCATCGTGTTTTTCAGCGCATGTCCGAAATAGATCGATCGATTGTGCAAGCCGCGTGCGCGCGCGAAGCGGATGTAGTCGGTACGCAGGACTTCCAACATCTCGGAGCGCACCAGCCGGATGATCAAGGTCAGCTGGAAGATGGCCAGCGTGATCGATGGCAGGATCAGATGTTTCAGGCCGTCCACCGTGAAGAAGCCTGAAGTCCAGGTGCCAAGTGCGACCACCTCGCCACGGCCGAAACTCGGCAGCCACTTCAGAATCACTGCAAACAGCAGAATCAACAGGATGCCGATCAGGAAGGTCGGCAGCGATACGCCGAGCAGCGAAATCATCATCATCAGCTGCGACAGGAAGCTGCCGCGCCTCAATGCCGCATATACCCCCATCGGAATTCCGAACAGCAGCGCGATGATGGCTGCGGTGACCGATAGTTCCAGCGTCGCCGGCAGCCTTTCGACCACCAGAGACGACACCTTGCGCCCTTGCCGCAAGCTGAGCCCGAACTCACCGTGCAACGCGTTGCCGACAAAGCGTGCAAACTGCACCGGGAACGGTCGATCGAGCCCGAGGTCGGCCCGCAGCTGAGTCCGTTGCGCAGGTGTCGCATCCTGCCCGAGCAGGTTGGTCACCGGATCGCCGACATACTGGAACAGCATGAAGGCGATGAACGCGACCGTCAGCATGACGATCACCGATTGGACCATTCGACGCAGAATGAAAGCGAACATTGACCCATGCAAGAGTTCAGCCGCCTTGAAGGCGAGAGGCCTGACGCCTGGATACCTGAACTGGACTGCCAAAGCCAGTTGAATAACGGCGTGTGCCAACGATACCAAGAAGTATCGACCTCGATCGCATGAATCGATCAGAAGTCCGTCAAGTCTTGCGCTGACCACAGCAGTTCAGGTCAGTCAGCACGCTTCAATCTGAGCGCACAAAAAAAGGCCGCCCGAAGGCGGCCTTGTATCTAAGCTCCGAGGAGCCGTCGATCAGAACGTGTGCACAACACCGAACATGTAAGCGGTATTGCGGGTACGGTTGGTCTGCGTGCCAATGCCGAGGTCGGCGTACAGGTTGGTACGCTTGCTCAGCGGGTAGTCGTAGCCGACCGCGAATTTCTTCTGCTTGTTGTTCGGGCCGAACGGATCCAGGATGCCGTAGGCGACCTTCACGTTGCCGCCAGCCAGAGGAACGTTGGCACCGATGTTGCCGAACTTGTTCTTCTGCGTGCCGCCGGCGGTCTTGCCTTCGGCATAGTTGGCGAGCAGTTCAACCACGCCGAGGTCATAAGCGCCCGTGACGGTGAGCAGCTTGTTGCCGTTGACGCTAGCCGGGCCACCCTTGACACGTCCGTAGCCGAGTCCAGCGAAGATCGGACCAGCCTTGTAGATGACGTTGAAGTTGTCATTGCGGCCCAACTGGCTGGCTTCCGACAGACCGACCAGGCCTTCGAAGCTCAAACCACCGAAGTTGGCGCTCTTGAAGCCAACGGAGTTCGACGAACGGATGGAGCTTCCGCTGCCTTGAGCAGCAAAACCCGCATTCTGCATGGTGCCGAGCTGGCCGATGCCGTTCCAGCCGAATGGGTCAGCCTTGAGCTGAACCCAGAAGGTCGGCAGGTACTGACGACCCATGTAGACCGAGCCCACGCCGGCGCTGGTCAACTGAACCCATGAACGACCCGCCCAGAAGGTACCAGGCAGGTTCTCGGTACCAGTATCCGGATTGAAACGGTGCTCGATCTGGAACTGGGCCGACAGGCCACCGCCCAGGTCTTCCGTACCACGGAAGCCGAGACGCGAACTGGTCGATTGCTGCGCGGTCCAGGCTTTGCTCAGCCCGAATGCGCTGTTGTTGGCAGCCGTACCGCCATTGCCCTTGCCGACGCCCATGTCAATGAGGCCATACAGGGTGACCGACGATTGCGCGAAGGCGGTTCCGCCGAACGATGCGAGAACGGCCAGAGCGACCAGAGATTTTTTCATTTCGTGTATCTCCTAAGGTGAATAAAGAGGTTCCAACCGATTCGCCCCAATCGGGCCGATCAGACCAACCCCCTCAGCGGAAGTTGCCCGTATTGCACCAGACAGGCCTGTCGCTTGCAAAGGTTTGCTCAGTGTCTGAGGGCATTGTGTTGTCCCGTTACAACGGCGCGATACCGCTCGAGCAGCCGTTTACGGGTCGGGTGGCCGCCCCCAACAACTAGTGTCGGGCCTTATCCAGGTAAGTGACCACCAACTTTTAATTGGGTTAGCCTTTGCCTTCAATTTCAGCTCAACTGCACCCGCCATGTTGGATTCCATGATTTCCACGCTCGATAACGCGTTGAAGACGCTCGCCGGCGCCGCAACCGCCGCCCGTCCGTGTCCTCAGCCAGCGCAACCAGATCAGTCTGCCGCGCTCACGCCGGCCGAGCGGCGCAGCGCAGGCGCGCTGATGCGGGTCAACCACGTGGGCGAGGTCTGCGCGCAGGCCATGTATCAGGCGCAGGCACTGACGGCACGCACACCTGAGCTGCGCAGCACCATGCAGGAAGCATCGCGCGAGGAAGGCGACCACCTGGCCTGGACGCGACAGCGACTCGACCAGTTGGGGGCTCGGCCAAGCCTGCTCAATCCGCTCTGGTATGCGGGCGCTTTCTCCTTCGGACTGATCGCCGGACGCATTGGCGACGCCGCCAGCCTGGGCTTTGTCGTTGAAACCGAGCGTCAGGTCGAGCAGCACCTGCAAGGACATCTCGAGCGCTTGCCGCCAAGCGATCTGGCCTCCCGCGCCATCGTCGAGCAGATGAAAACCGATGAGAACCATCATGCGCAGATCGCGCAAGCTGCCGGTGCCAAGACCTTGCCGTGGCCGGTGCGCCTGGCGATGCGCGGCGCAGCCAAGGTGATGACCGGGACTGCGCGTTACATCTGACAGCTGGTGCGCGACAGCAGAATTCAGGCTTCGCGTACTTCGTGGCTCGTGGTGATTTCCGCGGTCTTCGCGAGCATGATGCTGGCTGAACAATATTTTTCGTGCGACAGCTGGATCGCACGCGCGACGGCGGCGTCTGACAGGCCGCGCCCGGTGACGATGAAATGCATGTGAATCCGGGTGAAGACCTTGGGGTCGACAGCCGCACGCTCCGAGGTCAACTTGAGCTCGCAGCCCGTCACATCGTGGCGGCCCCGTTGGAGAATCAGCACCACGTCGTAGGCGGTGCAGCCGCCGGTGCCCGCCAGCACCGTTTCCATCGGCCGGGGCGCGAGATTGCGGCCGCCCCCGTCGGCGGCGCCGTCCATGTTGAGCAGATGGCCGCTGCCGGTCTCCGCGGTAAACGCCATTCCTGCCTGCGATTGCCAATGGATGGTGCATTCCATGTCGATTCCCGATGGTGAGGTGCAAAAAGATGGCGGTGAGCCTGAAGCGGGCAATTTGTACCGGAAAGCGATGCCGCCTCGCAACGAGGATATTGCAGCGCAACATTGGAGCGTATAAACTGCGGCTTCCGAGGCGGCGCCCTTGCCCACTCGACCGATTGTCTCCTCCACCTCCTCCATTGGTGGATTCAACCCAAGGCAGCAATGCCTTGGGTTTTTTTCTTTGTGGTGATGCTCGGCTCTTATCATCCGGCGCCCGCAGATTGTCGTGATCAAGGAACGCCATGGCCGGCTCTGAAAAAAAAGTTCGCGCGCCCACCTCCAAACGCAGCCGTGCCAAGACATCGGCTCGACCGTTGTCCGAAACGGACTACCTGAAGAAGATCCTGACCGCCAAGGTCTACGACGTGGCTCAGGAAACCGCGCTCGATCCGGCGCGGCGCCTCTCGGCACGCAGTGCAAACCTGATCCTGCTGAAACGCGAAGACACTCAGCCGGTGTTCAGTTTCAAGCTGCGCGGCGCATACAACAAGATGTCGCAGCTCAGCGCCGAGCAACGGAGTCGCGGCGTGATCTGCGCATCCGCGGGCAACCATGCACAAGGGGTTGCACTGGCTGCACGTCACCTCGGCTGCACCGCGTTGATCGTGATGCCGGTGACCACGCCCAGCCTCAAGATCGAAGCAGTCAAGGCCCTCGGCGGCACCGTGATCCTGCACGGCGAAAGCTTCACCGACGCCTACACCCATGCGATCGAACTGGAACAGCAACGCGGCCTGAGCTTCGTCCATCCCTTCGACGATCCGGATGTGATCGCCGGCCAGGGCACGGTCGCAATGGAAATCCTGCGCCAGCACCAGGGCCCGATCCACGCCGTCTTCGTGGCCATCGGCGGCGGTGGCCTGATTGCCGGCGTTGCCGCGTACATCAAGGCGGTGCGCCCGGAGATCAAGGTGATCGGCGTTCAGACGAATGATTCGGACGCGATGGTGCGCTCGGTGAAGGCGGGCAAACGCGTGCAGTTGCACGATGTCGGACTCTTTTCCGATGGAACGGCGGTCAAGCTGGTTGGCGGCGAGACCTTTCGCCTCGCGCGCCAATGGGTCGACGAATACGTGCTGGTGGATACTGACGCAATCTGCGCAGCGATCAAGGATGTCTTCGAAGATACGAGAAGCATCCTCGAGCCGGCCGGCGCCTTGAGCGTGGCCGGACTCAAACAGTACGTCCAGACCAATCAGCTCACCGGCAAGACGCTTGTCGCAATCGCCTGCGGCGCCAACATGAATTTCGATCGACTGCGCTTCGTGGCCGAGCGCGCCGAGATCGGGGAGTCACGCGAAGCACTGTTTGCGGTGACCATTCCGGAAGCTCGTGGCAGTTTCAAACATTTCTGTTCGTTGATCGGACCGCGCTCGGTCACCGAATTCAACTACCGGATCTCGCACGCCGAATCAGCCCATGTGTTCGTCGGCCTGACGACCAGTGACCGCAACGAATCGAGCGTCCTCGCCGCCGAATTCGAGCGCCATGGTTTCTCGACCATCGACCTGACTCAAGACGAACTCGCGAAGCAGCACCTGCGCCATCTGGTTGGCGGGCGCAGCAGTCTGGCCGCCGACGAGCGCTTGTTCCGCTTCATTTTTCCCGAGCGACCCGGCGCCTTGATGCGTTTCCTGTCGAGCATGCATCCCGACTGGAACATCAGCTTGTTCCACTATCGGAACCAGGGATCGGACTACGGCCGGATCCTGGTTGGCATCCAGGTGCCGAAGGGCGACCGCAAGGCGTTGCGGGCGTTTCTCGATGAGCTGGGCTATTCGTGGCAGGACGAAACCGACAACCCGGCGTATCGCTTGTTCTTGCGCTGAAAAGCGCTCTATTGCCTCATCACCGAAGAGTTGGTGGCACCCTGTCTGGCGTTTGATGGTGGCGCCGTTGAAAGGGATCCATCACTTTGAATGCTGCCGGGAACCCCGATGCTCGGCATCCCGGCGCCCGGCATGCTCCCCGCACGCGCATCGGACGGTTGCATCGACGGCGCGGGTGGCATGAAGGCTGACGGAGCCGGCAGATTGCTCGGCGCCATCATCGGTGCCTGACCTGCTGTTGGCGCTGGCGGCACGTAGCGCGCGGCCGACCCCGGTACCGGCGCCGTTGCGGCAGCAGGCGTTCCGGCCGCTGCCAGGCTGCCGGTAGCAGCCGCCGCAGGAGGTGGCAGGTCGAGAACGAAGGCTTCCGTGCCGCTACCCGATCGATCACCGATGCGTGCACTGCGCAGCGCCACCGACCACAGCGAGAACTGCGAATCGAGGACATCACCCACCCGGTAGGCCCGTGTCGGCGCGCCGTCGACGGATATCAGCGCCACACCCGGCCCGCGCCGGCCGTCGTGGCTGCGGCTCTGGTTGGTGGAGACAATGCCCGTCAGACGAAACCGGCTTGCGGCGGCAGGCGCCTGTTCGGTTGCAGGCGTGGCTTCGACGCGCGCGGCGCCGAGCAGACGGCTCAGATCGCCGCCAGCCAGCGGCCCGTTCATCGCCAGCCGCGTCCCAACCGGAACCGGCGCAGCCGTGGTCACGAGGCGCATCGCCCAGAACACCACCGAGGCCGCGGCCAGCCCCCAGACCAGCATCGCAATCAGTCGAGAACTCATGCGCGGATTATCATGGAAGCGACGGCCCCAGCGCCATGCAACCCGCACACTGCAAACATGAACTCCAGCCTGCCTCATTCCCCTGCGTCTGCGCGACGCCGCCTTCAGGACGGCTTCACATTGATCGAATTGATGGTCGTGCTCGTCATCATCGGCGTGCTGGCCGCGCTGATCGTTCCGAATGTCCTGAACCGCGCGGAAGATGCCCGCGTTACCGCCGCTCGTACCGACGTCACCAACCTGATGCAGGCGCTCAAGTTGTATCGCCTGGACAACCAGCGTTATCCGAGCGCAGAGCAGGGTCTGCAAAGCCTGGTTGCCCGGCCCACCACCGGCACCATCCCGATGAACTGGAAGCCGTACCTCGACAAGCTGCCAGCCGATCCCTGGGGCAAGCCCTACCAGTACGCCAACCCGGGTGTCAAAGGCGAGATCGACGTCTTCAGCTATGGCGCTGACGGCGTCGTCGGTGGCGAGGGCAATGATGCCGACATCGGCTCCTGGCAATGAGGCCTTGCACCGCGTGAGCCTGCGCAGAGCGCCGCGCCGCCCCGCGATGCGGGGTTTTACGCTGATCGAGTTGATGGTGGTGGTCGCGATCATTGCCATCGCAGCCGGCGTTGCCAGCCTGTCGCTGCGCGATCAGACCGAGACCCGCCTGCAACGCGAGGCGGCCCGGCTGGCCGCCCTGCTCGAAGTGGCACGGACCCATTCGCGGACCCTCGGGGTTACCGTGCTTTGGGCACCGGTCGATGCCTCGACAGCCTCTCCGGCTGGCGCTACCAATGCAGCGCTGCCGGCGCAGTTTCGCTTTCGCGGATTGCCCGACGAAATGGCATTGCCCACGCGCTGGCTGAGTGACGGTATCCAGGTCGAGATGCCCGCCAGCCGCCAGATCGTGCTAGGCCCCGAACCGCTGATCGGCGCGCAGCGCATCGTCCTGCAGCTGGAGCAGCAGCGGCTCAGCCTGGATACCGACGGGCTCGGGCCGTTCGTGGTTCACAACCTGAATGTCAGCGCCAACTGATCTTCGGGTGATTCGCCGACGGCCACACCAGGCCGCCCGCCCGGCGTTTGGCTTCACGCTGATCGAGGTGCTGGTTTCGCTGGCGATCGTGGCCGTGACGCTGGGAGCCGGCTTGCAGGCCGCCGGCGCCCTGACACGCAATGCGCAACGCCTGGGCGAGGTCAGCGAGGCGCAATGGTGCGCCGACAATCAGCTCGCCGCGCTGCGCCTGACACGGCAGTTTCCGGATGTCGGCGACATCGAATTCGAGTGCCGGCAACTGGGCCGCGTCTACCTGGGCAAACTGATCGTCAGACCGACACCGAATCCCAATTTCAGGCGCGTCGACGCCAGCATCGGCGACGACCAGTCGGTGCCCTTGTTGACGGTGTCGACCGTGATCGGGCGGTTCTGATGCGCTGGCTCACGTGCTCACGGAAGTCGGCATCCAGACTCGGGCGCCGCGCGTCGGACGGCTTCACGTTGGTCGAGGTGCTGGTTGCCTTGTCGATCATGGCGGTGCTGGCGGTGATGGCCTGGCGCGGCGTCGACGGCATCACCCGCAGCCGCGACATCAGCAATGCACACCTGCAACGAAGCCTGCTGCTCAATACCGTGATGGCGCAATGGGAGCAGGACCTGGCCTCGCTGCAGGAGACCCCGGTGGTGCCGACCTTGACTTTCGACGGAGGCTCGCTGCGCATGGTTCGGCGTGCGCCGGGTGGTTTGCAGGTCGTCGTATGGTCACTTCGATCTTCGACCGTGCTGCCAGCACCGCCAGACGGCGAGCCATTCCAGGGCATGGTCTGGCAGCGTTGGGCCGGGCCGGTCGTCACCTTGCGCAACGCATTGCAGGAAAGCTGGCTGCTGAGCCAACAGTTGCAAGGCACCGAGCCCGGGCAAATCAACGTGATGGACGGTCTGACCCAGTGGCAGATCTATTTCTTTCGCGGCAATTCCTGGGCCAATGCGCAGTCCAGCGGCAACTCGGCGCCTGGAACCAGCTTTGTTCCGTTGCAGGTCGATCTGCCGACCGGTGTGCGCCTGGTGCTGGAGATGGCACCCGGGCAGTTGCGCCAGGGCAGCCTGACGCGTGACGTCGTGCTGGGGCCTCAGCCATGATCGGTTGCAGGCCGTTGCCGGTCCGCCGAACCCAGCGCGGCGCCGCCCTGCTGCTGGCGATGCTGATCGTCACGCTGGTGGCTACGCTGGCCGGGGCGATGGTCTGGCAACAGTGGCGCGCCATTCAGGTCGAAGCCGCCGAACGCGCACGCACCCAATCGGCCTGGATCCTGGTGGGTGCGCTCGACTGGGCGCGGCTGATCCTGCGCGAAGACAAGAGCACGGTCGATCACCTGGGTGAACCCTGGGCGGTGCCGCTGGCCGAAGCGCGCTTGTCCAGCTTTCTGGCGGCCGACAACAGCAATGCCGACGACGGGCCAGAGGCATTCTTGTCCGGCACGATCAGCGATGTCCAGGCGCGCTACAACCTCGCCAACCTGGTGTCAGGTGGTGAAGTCGTGCCGGCCGAACTGAACTCGCTGCAACGGTTGTTCGAAAATATCGGGGTCGCCAGCTCGGCGGCACTGACCATCGCCGAAGGCCTGCGCGACGCCGGCCCTGGCATGCCCAATTCAGCTGCCGCGGCGGCCGCCGCAGCGGCCGCGATGCCAGCCAGTGGTGCCAGCGCCCCCGGTCCGGCAACTCCCGCGACTGGCCAGGTCAAGCAGCGCACTGCCAACCCCAATCCGCCGTTGCGGCCGCAGTCGGTTGAACAACTGGCCTGGTTCGGGATCGATTCAGATTCCTTGCAACGCATGGCACCCTATGTCGCCTTGCTGCCGGCGGCAACCGCCTTGAACCTGAATACCGCATCTCCCGAGGCGATGGCGGCGGTGATCGAGGCGCTGGATCCGGCCGGCGCCCAGCGCCTGGTCCGCGCCCGCGAGCAAAATCCATTCAACAACCTGGCGGATGTCACCAATGTGCTGGGGCCTGCGCCCCAACTCGATGCCCGCCGAGTCGGTGTCACTTCGAGTTTTTTCGAAGTCCGGGGTCGTTTGCGGCTTGGCAATCGAATGCTCGAGGAGCGCTCGCTGGTTCAGCGCGTTCAGCGCCAGGTGACGGTATTGACCCGCGAGCGCATCAACCTCCAGTCCTGATTCAAGCTTCGGGAAACCTTGAATCCGGGTAGCAACATGCCGGAGGGGTCGCCCTACCTACAATCGCTCGGAATCCGGCGTCGAAGCTGCCAACCGGCAGCACCAGCGCACGACCCTTGCAAGCCCGCACTATCGATACGAGACCATGTCCCTGCTGGTGATCCAGATTCCTCCCAAGCCCCGTTTGCGGGCGCGTGGTCATCGCCTGGGCGCCGGTGTCGACGGCGTCGAAGCCACGCCAGTCACTGAATATGCCCATGTCTGGAGTTCGGACGGGCGCCAGGTCGAGCGGCATGGTCGCTGTACGCCAGCATTGATGCCCAAGGCCGACAGCGTGCTGGCCGCCCTGACCGATGTGGATGTCAGCTGGCATCGGCTGCTGATTCCGAAGGCGCCGGCCAATCGTTTGCGGGCTGCGCTCGCGGGCATGATGGAAGAATTGCTGCTTGACGAAGCCGAACGCGCTCATCATGCGCTCGGCCCGGGCGCCAAGCCGGGGGAAATCGGCATGGTGGCAGTGACCGATGGCCGATGGCTGGGCGAACAACTGGCCAACCTCGAGCATGCAAACCTGTCGGTTGACCGGGTGGTCCCGATCGCCTGGCCGGTCGAGCCGTCGGTCGGCCACTTCACGTCCGCTGCAGCCGATGCTGGTGTCGATGATGCCATCCATCTGAGCTGGGCCGATGCGAACGGCGTCGCCGTTCTCGATCTGCAGGGCGGCCTGGCGCGGGCGCTGTTGCCGGTAGCCATGCCGGCCGATGTCCGCTTCAGTGCAACACCTGCCGCTGCAGCCGCTGCCGAAGCCTGGCTCGGCGCACCGGTCAGTCTGCTGACCGAGCCCGAACGCATGCTGCAGGCCGCGACCTCACCCTGGAATCTGCGCCAGTTCGAATTGGCGCGTCGGCACAAGGGCAGCCGGGCGTTGCGCGATGGTTGGCGCACT
>JBDTQC010000002.1:0-34898 GCA_039932405.1 Ideonella sp. | reverse complement strand
GCGAACATCTTGCTGCCGGCCGCCAGCGCCGCGTATTCGTCCCACAGGTTCTGCTCTTCCTCGGCAACCTGAACGTACGCGAAATAGCGACACAGCGGAAGAATCGAGTTGGCCAGCAGTTCGCGGCAACGACCGCTGTCATGGTGCCAGTTGTCGCCGTCGCTGGCCTGTGCGCCGTAGATGTTCCATTCGCTGGTCGGATAACGCGCCCGCGCGATTTCCTCCATCAGCACCAATGCACTGGACACCACGGTGCCACCGGTTTCGGTCGAGTGGAAGAAGTTCTGTTCGTCGACTTCCTGGGCCTGCGTGTGATGCCGGATGAAGACGATGTCGATGCGTTCGTAGTGGCGAGTCAGAAACAGGTACAGCAGAATGAAAAAGCGCTTGGCGAGGTCCTTGCGCGATTCATCCATCGAACCCGAGACATCCATCAGACAGAACATCACGGCCTTGGCGGTTGGCACCGGTACCCGGACCCGGCTGCGAAAACGCAGGTCGATCGGGTCGAGGTAGGGAATGCGATCGATGCGCTGGCGCAGGGCCTCGATCTCCTGTTCGAGCGCGGAGATTTCATCAGCATGCGCTGCGGCATCGCCGCAATCCTTCAGCAACGCGAGCTTTTCCTCGAGTTCCTTGACGATGCGGCGCGAATCGCTGCCCAATGCCATTCTGCGGCCGATCGCGCCACGCATCGAGCGCACGACATGCAGGTTGTTGGGTGTGCCATCGCTCGAATAGCCGGCGCGGTGGGTCTTGAATTCAGGGGTCTCGGCGAGCGTGGTGCGTGCCAGGTTTGGCAAGGCAAGGTCGTCGAAGAAGACCTGCATGAATTCTTCCTTGCTCAGGTGGAAAACGAAATCGTCGTCACCTTCGCCGGAGTCGCTTGCCTGCCCGCCACCGCCACCGCCACCTCCACCGCCCTTGGGCCGCTCGATGCGGTCGCCACGAACATAGTCCTGGTTGCCCGGGTGGACCATATCGCGCTTGCCGCCCTGGCCATGACCGAAGACCGGTTCGCTGATGTCGCGTTTCGGAATGTGGATGTCTTCGCCCTGCGCCAGGTCGCGAATGCCGCGCCCGTCGACCGCGCGTTTCACCGCCTCGCGGATCTGGTCCTTGTGGCGGCGCAAAAATCGCTCGCGATTGCCGATCGATTTGTTCTTTCCCGCAAGCCGCCTGTCGATGATTTGCTGCATGCCAGAGCCTCAGTCGAAGCGATCAAGCGGCCGCCGCGGATCCGGCTTTGCCGATCCGCTGGCCGCACCCCGAGGGCCACGTGGTGGCCCCTTCGTGGCCCAGGGGGGAGCGCCGAAGACTCTGCGGAGGTGAGTCATCAGCTGCTTTTGCGAACTCGCAGGTACCATTCGCAGACCAGTCGGACCTGCTTGGCGGTATAGCCTTTCGCGATCATGCGGGTAACGAAGTCCTCGTGTTTCTTGGCTTCGTCGGCGCTCGCCTTGGCATTGAAGCTGATCACTGGCAGCAGCTCTTCGGTATTCGAGAACATCTTCTTCTCGATCACCGTGCGCAGCTTCTCGTAGCTGGTCCAGACCGGGTTGTTGCCGGCGTTATTGGCCCGCGCACGCAGCACGAAATTGACGATCTCGTTGCGGAAGTCTTTCGGGTTGGCGATGCCTGCCGGCTTCTCGATCTTTTCCAACTCCGCATTCAACGATGCGCGGTCGAATACTTCGCCGGTATCGGTATCGCGGTATTCGTGGTCCTGGATCCAGTAGTCGGCATAGGTCACGTAACGATCGAAGATGTTCTGCCCGTATTCGCTGTAGCTCTCGAGGTAGGCGGTCTGGATTTCCTTGCCGATGAATTCGGCGTAGCGCACCGACAGGTGCTCCTTGATGAAGGCCAGGTATTTCTGTTCGGTCTCGGCGGCAAACTGCTCGCGTTCGATCTGCTGTTCGAGCACGTACATCAGGTGCACCGGATTCGCGGCCACCTCGGTACTGTCGAAATTGAAGACCTTCGACAGGATCTTGTAGGCAAAGCGCGTGCTGATTCCGCTCATGCCTTCGTCGACGCCGGCGAAGTCGCGGTATTCCTGATAACTCTTGGCGCGCGGGTCGGTGTCTTTCAGATTCTGTCCGTCATAGACCAGCATCTTCGAGTACAGGCTCGAGTTCTCGGGCTCCTTCAGCCGCGTCAGAATTGCGAACTGGCTCATCATCTTCAGCGTGCCCGGGGCGCAGACTGCATTGGCCAGCGACGATCCCTTCAGCAGCTTCTCGTAGATCTTGACCTCTTCGGAAACCCGCAGGCAATACGGAATCTTGACGATGTAGATCCGATCGAGGAAAGCCTCATTGTTCTTGTTGTTGCGGAAGGCTTTCCATTCACTTTCGTTGCTGTGCGCGAGCACGACACCGTCGAACGGGATCGCCCCGAAGCCTTCGGTGCCCTTGAAGTTGCCTTCCTGCGTGGCGGTCAACAGAGGGTGCAACACCTTGATTGGCGCCTTGAACATCTCGACGAATTCCAGCAGGCCCTGGTTGGCGAGGCAAAGACCGCCGGAAAAGCTGTAGGCGTCCGGATCGTCCTGCGCAAAGGTTTCCAGTTTGCGGATGTCGACCTTGCCGACGAGGCTGGAGATGTCCTGGTTGTTTTCATCGCCCGGTTCGGTCTTGGCAATCGCGACCTGCTTGAGGATCGATGGATGCCGCTTGACGACCCGAAACTTGCGGATGTCGCCGCCGTATTCTTCCAGGCGTTTGACGGCCCAGGGTGACAGAACGCGGTTCAGGTAGCGCCGCGGAATGCCGAATTCCTTCTCGAGAATCGGACCGTCTTCAATCGCGTCGAACAAGCCGAGCGGCGACTCGTTGACCGGTGATCCTTTGATGGCATAGAAAGGGACTTCCTGCATCAGGGATTTGAGCCGCTCGGCGATCGAACTCTTGCCACCGCCTACAGGCCCGAGCAGGTAAAGGATCTGCTTTCTTTCTTCAAGTCCCTGTGCAGCGTGGCGGAAGTAGGAGACGACCTGTTCGATCGCGTCTTCGAGCCCGTAGAACTCTGCGAAAGCCGGATAGATCTTGATCAGCTTGTTTGCGAACAAGCGCGACATCCGCGGGTCGTTGCGGGTGTCGATGGTCTGCGGCTCGCCGATGGCCTGCAACATTCGTTCGGCGGCAGAGGCGTATGCAACCGGGTTGCGCTTGCACTCTTCCAGATAGTCTTCGAGGGAAAGTTCCTCTTCTCTCGTGCGCTCGTAGCGAGCGGCGAAGTGGCTGACGACATCCATGCTGAGACTCCTTGTATGGAGGCGACCTGGGCAAGGATGTGCCCATGTCGGGGGAAGTTCTGATGAAGTCCTTGACTTCAGGGCTCCATCAGAGCTTTCCTTCACAACAGCCGGTTCAAGCTTGCGTCAGGAGGCAGGTTTTGATCTCGAGAAGAACCAGCCGGTAGAGGTGCAGATCGGTGTCTGATCGTACGCAAATTGCGTGCCTTCAGATGCGAAGCATGCCTCACATTGTTCGACTTTGCAGTCCGTCCGAGTTCCTATGTGGCGGAAAAGTTTCGGCATCGCCAGCCTACAACGCGTGGGCGGCGGATTCGGACGACGTGTCGGGTCCATCGTTCTGGCGCATCCGCTTCCGGACCACGTTGCGTCGACTTCTGACTGGCAAATCTGCAGAATCAGCTATGGTTGGACCATGACCGAGTTGCCGCAGCCCGGCGCTGCCAGCGCCCTGTTCTTTGATTTCGATGGCACGCTGGTCGATCTCGCGCCCAAGCCTGACCTGATCGTCATGCCGGCCGACTTGCCCCACAAGTTGGACCGACTGGCCGGCCGCTTCGGTGGTGCGCTGGCGCTGGTGTCGGGTCGGCCGCTCGATCAGATCGATCATTGGTTGCGGCCGCTGCGACTGCCGGTCGCGGGGGTTCATGGCAGCGAACGGCGGTCGTTTGACGGGCGGCTGACCCGGCTTGAAGTGCCGGAACTCGCCGCCTTGGCTGACAGGCTGCAAGTCTGGTGCGACGCTCACCCGGGACTGTTGCTGGAGCGCAAGCCAGCGGCGATCGCGCTGCATTTCCGAGGCGCCGACGAACTGGAGGTGGCGTGCGTTTGTGCAATGGAAGCGGCGGCGCTGGAGTTACCCAATTTCAGTTTGATGCGTGGAAAAAAAGTGCTCGAGTTGAAACCGACCGCGGCCAACAAGGGAGCGGCCTTGCGCGCGTTTCTCGGCGAGGTGCCGTTTGCCGGCCGGCGTCCGTACTTCTTCGGTGACGATGTGACCGATGAAGCAGGCTTCGAAGCGATTCGCGAGTTCGACGGTGTGGCAGTGAAGGTTGGTGCGGGTGAAAGCTTGGCACCTTTTCGACTGCCCGATCCGGCTGCCGTCCTGCGCTGGATTGACCAGGTGCTGGCGTCAGGCCGGAACGAGTCGTTCGAGGTTGCCGTTGATTGATCGCTTCGAAGTAAGTATCCACATACAAACAAACCTGGGAAAACATTGATGGCTGGTCGACTGGTAGTTGTTTCCAACCGAGTCGCCGACCCGCGCAAGACCGCTGCCGGCGGCTTGGCCGTGGCCCTTGGCGATGCGCTTGCCGCTTCCGGTGGTCTGTGGTTCGGCTGGAGCGGCCAGATCGTCGATCCGGCCGACCTGGCGAAGGTGCAACGCGCCGGGCAGGTGAACCTGCGGCGTGCCGGCGATGTCAGCCTGGCCACGGTGGATCTGTCGGTCGAAGACCATCGTGCGTATTACCTTGGCTATTCGAATGGCGTGTTGTGGCCGGTATTCCACTACCGGCTCGATCTGGCCGATTTCGACGCCGGCTTCATTGACGGCTATCGGCGTGTCAATCGACAGTTCGCACACCAGTTGCTGCCGTTGCTCAGGCAAGATGATGTCATCTGGATTCACGACTATCACCTGATTCCATTGGCGGCCGAACTGCGGGCACTGGGGTGCAGGCAACGGATGGGCTTCTTCCTGCATATTCCGTTGCCACCGCCGCAAATCCTGGTTGCGATTCCGGCGCATGAATGGCTGATTCGGGCATTGTTTGCATATGACCTGGTGGGGGTACAGAGTCAGACTGATCTGAGCCATCTGCAACGCTACCTGGGCAGCGAGGCACCGGCAGAAATGGCAGCAGACGGTCGGCTGATTGCTTACGGTCGAAGTCTGCGCGCGGAGTCTTTCCCGATCGGCATCGACGTCGACGAGTTTGCCGAGTTGGGGCGTGGCGCCGAGGCTGAGGACATGTTTGTCAGCATGCGTCAGCAGTTTGCACAGCGCCGGCTGCTGGTCGGGGTCGATCGGCTCGACTATTCGAAAGGCCTGCCGCACCGGATCCGCGCGTTTCGCCATCTGCTGGAGCGCTACCCCGAGAATCGCGGCAGTTCGACGCTGGTTCAGGTGGCATCACCGTCGCGCGAGGATGTCGAAGCCTACAACGATATCCGGCGTGAACTGGAAGGCCTGTGCGGCGCCATCAATGGCGACTTCGGAGAGATCGACTGGATGCCGATTCGCTACATCCATCGCACCGTAGCGCGCAAGCGTTTGCCTGGCCTGTTCAGGGCCGGCAGGGTCGGGCTGGTGACGCCGCTTCGCGACGGGATGAACCTGGTTGCCAAGGAGTTCATCGCGGCGCAGGATTGCGCCGATCCGGGCGTGCTGGTGCTGTCGCGTTTTGCCGGTGCTGCGGAGCAGCTGGCTGACGCGCTCTTGGTCAACCCCTACGATACGCAGGCCACCGCCGAGGCGTTTCAGCTCGCGCTGAGCATGCCGCTGGCCGAGCGCCAGATTCGGCATCGTCGATTGCTGGATCAAATCCGCCGCTTCGACATTCACTGGTGGCGCAAGGCATTTCTCGAACGGCTCACCGAGTCATGACCGTTTCAACCGGAGGTCATGGCAAGCTATCGTGCGGGCAAGCCCATGCGCTCGAGCAGGCCGTTGAGCTCGTCGAGCGACCCGAATCCGATTGTCAGATCGCCTTGTTCGCCACGCTTGCCGCGCTTCTTGATCCGGATCTGGACCGGAGCGGTCAAGACATCTGACAGCTCCTGCTCGATGCGCCGGATATCGCGTGATGGCTCATTGCGGGCGGCCCGGATCAGCGGCTGCTGGCGAGCATGTCCACTGACACGCGCCACCAATTTCTCGGCGTCGCGCACGCTCAATTTGCGCGCAGCGATTTCGGTCGCATGCTGAATCTGTTGCGCACCATCGAGGGGCAGCAGTGCCCTGGCATGCCCCATGTCGAGATCGCCGGCCATCAGCATCTGCTGCACGGGTTCGGCCAGATTCAGCAGCCGCAACAGATTGCTTGCCGCGCTGCGTGAGCGCCCCACGGCCTGGGCGGCCTGCTCATGGGTCAGTCCGAATTCATCGGTCAGCCGCTTCAGGCCGTGCGCCTCTTCGAGCGGGTTGAGATCCTCGCGCTGGATATTCTCGATCAGCGCCATGGCCGCGGCCGATTCATCAGGCACGTCTCTGACCAGCACCGGCACCTCGTCGAGCCCGGCGAGCGAGGCAGCGCGAAAACGCCGCTCACCGGCGATGATTTCGTAGCGTCCGGCTTCGGCTGGGCCAACCAGTCGCACCAGAATGGGCTGCATGATGCCCTGCGCCTTGATGCTTTCGGCCAGCTCGTACAGCGAGCCTTCGTCCATCCGCGTGCGCGGCTGGTATTTGCCGGGCTGCAATGCAGTCAGCTTCAACACGGAGGGTGCTCCGTCGGGTACGCCAGACGACTCTCCCGGATCCTTCACGCGAGGGCCGAGCAGCGCTTCTAGGCCGAGGCCCAAGCCTTTGGGTTTTTTGGTGACCATGGCGCGATTGTCGGCGATTGGCGCAACACTGCCACCTGAGCCCAGTGGTCCCGCGAAGCGACGCAGTGGCTTATGCTTGTAACCTTGATCGTACGGAGATGGTGATGAGCTACCGCGTTTTTGTCGATGGCCAGGAGGGCACGACTGGCCTGCGAATTCATGAATACCTCGCGCAGCGCGATGATATCGAGGTGCTTCGCATCGACGCGGAGCAACGCAAGAATCCCGCCGAGCGCGCGCGCCTGCTCAATACAGCTGACGTGGCGTTTCTCTGCCTCCCCGACGCCGCTTCGCGAGAGGCCGCCGCCATGGTGGTCAATCCGGACACTTGTCTGATCGACGCCAGCACGGCACATCGCATCACGCCGGGCTGGGTATTCGGACTGCCGGAACTGGTGCCGGAACAACGTTCACTTTTGCGCGGCAGCAAGCGGATCGCGAACCCGGGATGTCACGCAAGTGCCTTCATTCTGGCGATTCGCCCTTTGGTCGACGCGGGCCTGATCCCGGACCACCTGACGCTCAGTGCAAGCTCGATCACCGGCTATTCGGGTGGCGGGAAAAAGATGATCGAGCAGTACGAAGCGGGCGGCGATCTTCGCCTGAACGCGCCCAGACCCTACGCGCTCAACCTCTCTCACAAACACATTCCCGAAATGACGCGCCATGCCGGGCTGGCGATAGCGCCGATTTTCATGCCGATTGTCGGTCCGTTCTTCAAGGGCTTGGCGGCTTCGATTCCGTTGGCGCTGGCGGATCTGAAACCGGGGACCACCGGCAAGACCCTGCAGCAGGCGCTGGCCGATCGCTACGCAGGAGAGCGCTTCGTGAAAGTGATGCCGTTGAGTGACCCGGCAACACTCGAAGATGGATTTTTCGACGTGCAGGCCTGCAACGACAGCAACCGCGTCGACATTTTCGTCTTCGCCAACGAGCAGCAGGCCATTGTCATCTCGCGCCTGGACAACCTGGGCAAGGGCGCCAGTGGTGCTGCGGTTCAATCAATGAACGTGCACCTCGGGATCGACGAAGCAGCCGGTCTCTGAGCGGATGACCTTCAGCTAGTTCAAGCCGGGCCGGCAATCAGGGGACTGGGCACTTGGCCCGGCATTGATGAAGCCGATCCGAGCTTGTCGATCCGTTGCACCATTTCCGCGGCAAACTGCATGAATGCCTGCGCGCCCTTGGATGCCGGATCGAAGATGACCCCAGGCAGCCCGTAGCTCGGTGCTTCCGCCAGGCGCACGTTGCGCGGGATCACCGTATCGAATACCTTGTCCGCGAAATGCGTTTTCAGTTGCTCGCTGACCTGCTGCTGCAAGGTAATGCGCGGATCGAACATGACACGTAGCAAGCCGATGATCTGCAGGTCGGGATTGAGGTTGGCGTGAACCTGTTTGATCGTATTGACCAGATCCGACAGCCCTTCGAGCGCAAAATATTCGCATTGCATCGGCACGATCACGCCGTGAGCGCTGCACAGGCCGTTCAGCGTGAGCAGACTGAGCGACGGCGGACAATCGATCAAGACGAAGTCGTATTCTTCGGCAACCTCCGCCAGTGCATGTTTCAGTCGAAGATTGCGTCGCTCAAGAACGACCAGTTCAACTTCTGCACCGGCGAGCTCGCGATTGGCGCCAACCACGTCGTACCCGACTTTCGGATTGCGCTGACGAGCCTCGGCGATGGAACTGCTTTCGAGCAACACATCGTAAATGCTGGTTTCGATCGAACGTTTGTCGACACCCGAGCCCATGGTCGCATTGCCCTGAGGATCGAGATCGACTACCAGCACGCGCTTATCAAGGCGGCTCAGTCCGGCAGCGAGGTTCACTGTCGTAGTTGTCTTGCCGACGCCGCCTTTCTGATTGGCGACGCAAAAAATCCGGGCCATGAGTTCACGAGTCCAAGAGGCAACGCCGCAATTATCGCGCCGCAGCGGCGCAAAACGGCAGTGAAATCAGTGTGCCAGCGGGATGGCTACGAAGCCAAAGTGGGCCGCATCCAGACCAGGCAGCGCTCGCTCTCCAAGCCGGGTACGGAAAGCTGTTCCACGTGAAACACCTGTGTACTCAATTCAAGGTCGGCGATTTCCTCGTCAGGAACTTTGCCTTTCATCGCCATCCAGACTCCGTCAGAAGCCAAGTGCTGGCGAGTCAGGGCGGTGAATTCGCGAAGTGAAGCAAATGCACGGGAGGTGATCACATCCGCATCAACATTTGGCAAGTTCTCAATGCGGGAATGCTCGGCTTTGGCGTTTGCGAGCCCGAGTTCAGCAATCACTTGCCGAATGAAACCGATCTTCTTGCCGACGCTATCGACACAGATGATTTGTGAATCTGGCATGGCGGCGGCAAGTGTCAAGCCAGGAAACCCTGCGCCGCTACCGACGTCAAGGATCCTGGGCGACGCTTTTGTGGTTGAGCGCCGCAGCGCCGGAACGACGGCCAGACTGTCGAGCAGATGCTGGAGCACCATTTCAGCTGGATCTCGAATGGCCGTCAGGTTATACGTCTTGTTCCACTTCACCAACAGATCAAGATGTCCGATCAGTTGAATGCCTTGGTGTGCGGTCAATGCCAAACCCAGCTGTCGGGAAGCCTCAAGGAGATTGCTGAGCCTGTTTTCTTCAGGCTGCATGGGACTCTTTGTCGTCCACTGTAGATTGCGCAGCGGTCGAGGTTCCGTCGTTGGACTCGGATCTGCTGAGTCTGTATTTTCTCAAGTGCACCAATAGCAAAGACATTGCCGCCGGTGTGATCCCGGAAATCCGGGATGCCTGCCCCAGGGTCTCGGGGCGGATGCGGCCCAGATTCTGGCGGGCTTCGAAGCTCAGAGCCTTCACACTGTTGTAGTCGAAGTCGATTGGCAGCCGCAGGTGTTCGAGCTGAGCGGCGCGTGCCACATCGTCTCTTTGTTTGCCGATATACCCGGCATATTTGATTGAAATCTCGATCTGTTCGATCACGTTGACCGCCAGCGCAGCACCCAACTCCCCTTTCAAGGCCGCAAGAATGTCTGGATGGCCCGGGTTGACGATGGTGGCAATCTGTTGCGTCGTACTGTAACGAACGCCAGGCCGGCGCAACAGGTCAGCCAGGTTGTGCTCATGCTCCAGTGCCTGGCCGAGAAGCCGCTCTGCATCCGCGGCAGGTAGCGTTTGAGGTCTGACCCAGCAGTCGCGAAGCCGTTGTGTTTCACGTGAAACAGCATCCCGCTTCCGGCTGAATGAATCCCACCGTGCATCGTCCACCAGTCCCAGGCTCCGACCGATCTCGGTGAGCCGCATGTCAGCGTTGTCTTCACGCAGCTGCAGGCGGAATTCGGCACGACTTGTGAACATTCGGTAAGGCTCTATCACGCCTTTGGTTATCAAATCGTCGACCAACACGCCCAAATACGCCAGGTCTCGCGCTGGTGTCCAGGGTGATGCTTGCTTGACTTGGAGCGCCGCATTGATTCCGGCAAACAAGCCTTGCGCTGCCGCTTCTTCATAGCCCGTCGTGCCATTGATCTGGCCTGCGAAGAACAGGCCGTCGATACTTTTGGTCTCGAAGCTCGACTTCAGCGAACGCGGATCGAAATAGTCGTATTCGATGGCATAGCCGGGCCGAAGGATATGTGCCTGCTCGAGACCCACCATGCTGCGAACCGCTGCAAGTTGGATGTCGAACGGGAGGCTGGTCGAGATGCCGTTCGGATAGAACTCGTGTGTGCTGAGGCCCTCGGGTTCGAGGAAGATCTGATGCGAATCCTTGTCGGCGAATCGGTTTACCTTGTCTTCGATGCTCGGGCAATAGCGCGGCCCGACGCCACCAATCACGCCCGTGAACATCGGGCTGCGATCGAAGCCGCTGCGGATGATCTCGTGAGTCTTTGCATTGGTGTGGGTGATCCAGCAGGGCAGTTGCTCTGGATGGTCACTCGCCTTGCCAAGGAAGCTGAACACCGGCACCGCACAGGTCGCTGGGCTGCCGTCCGCCGCCGGCATGCCATCGCCGGGTTGCCGAACCAACACGCTGAAGTCGATGGTCCGGCCATCGATTCGGGGCGGTGTGCCAGTTTTCAGTCGTCCCTGCGGAAGTGCAAGCTCCTTCAGACGCGCGGATAGCCGCTGCGCCGGAGGATCGCCGGCCCGACCGGCCGCGTGATTCTGCAGGCCGACATGAACGCGACCGTCGAGGAATGTCCCGGCGGTCAGAACAATGGTGCGCGATTCGAACCGAACGCCCATCTGCGTCACCGCTCCGGTTACCCGGCCAGCCTCGACGGTCAGATCGTCGCACGCGCCCTGAAAGAGCCACAGCGAGGGTTGGTTCTCGAGCCGACGACGGATCGCCGCCCGGTACAACACTCGGTCGGCTTGTGCCCTGGTTGCTCGAACCGCGGGGCCTTTGGAGCTGTTCAGGATCCTGAACTGGATACCGGCTTCATCCGTGGCAGTTGCCATCGCGCCGCCCAAGGCGTCGATCTCCTTGACCAGATGTCCTTTGCCGATTCCGCCGATTGACGGGTTGCAGCTCATCTGGCCAAGGGTCTCGATGTTGTGTGTCAGCAGCAGGGTCTTGCAGCCCATCCGTGCCGCTGCCAAGGCGGCCTCAGTCCCGGCGTGGCCGCCGCCGACCACGATCACGTCGAAATGAGTGGGGAATAACATCATCCTGCCTAATTTTTGAGCAAATGCGATTGTAGGCAGCTGGCCAGAACCAGACCGCTGCTGCGGGCGATGACCCCGACGACAATCCTGTAGACCAGCGGAAACGAGGGTGCCCTCGGCACATCGAACCTGTTACAAGTCGGGCGTGTCGCACCAGATCGGTTTTTGGCGCGCTCGCAGATGACTTCAAACATGAGAAGGCTGGAAGCGTGCGCTACGACCCACTTTTGGGGGGTATTGCCTCCTCAGGAAGTTTGATGGACAGTCGATAACGTGGAGGCGGTGGCAGATTTGCGCCTGCAGGGCGGGGAAAGCCGCAAGCCAGCGCCGACGGCCGGTCATCAGCCTGCGCCATCTCCAGAAAGGAATTGTCTTGAGCGATACCGAATTCGATCAGCTGTATGGCCACGAGGAAGCATTCTTCCTGCCTGCCCATGGCTTGTTCGCCGACTGGGAGGCCGGCGTCGGCTGCGTTCGTTTAAGTGACGACTTTTCAAATACCTCGGCGCTGACTCAGATCAAGGTGCTCGGTGATTGGAAGCGTGAGATGGCTGATAAGCAGGCCGCCGCCTTCATCGCCTTGTTCCGCCATGTCGTTCCGGCGGTCAGCACGCTCGATTTGTCGGAGCAGATTGCCCATTTCAAGCGAATCTGCGAAGACGAAGGAGTCGATTGTCCAGAAGAGGTCGTTCGGTTGCTGTACGACAGCGTCCGATGACCGAGACGTCGATTGCTCGCGCATCAGCCGAATCACGAAGCCAGGGGCTCCTCCGCATTTGCATTGGCAATCGTCTTGCCATGCGCTGTGGCCCTGGCGAATTCAGCCGCCCTGAACAGTTGGATGTCGCGATGGGTCGTTTCGAAGATGAAGCTGTACAGGGGATTGTGTGAGGATAGCCAGGTCCGCTCGGCGGTCACCACGTCGAATGCAAGAATTCGATGAAGAACGTCACCGGCATATGCGAGCGGCACCATTCTGCGGTCGTCGTGGATGTCGTTGAATCCAAGTCTTTGATATTGCCTGACAAGTGCTTCGCTCCGAGCCCCAATGATCATCCACCGCGCCTGCGCCGCTTGACAATATAAGTAAGATGCCTTCCATAGTGCCAATTTCACCAGCTGGTCCGCGCCGCGGACGGCTGAGAAGCGAGATATCTCCGCACGGTCCTGCCGCTTCATTTCGGCTGGAGTCTCGGCACATTGCTCGATCATCAGCTGACCGCTGCGGGTGGTCTGGATTCTCGCCGTTCCAAGTGCGCGTCCGGTGGCTTTGTCGCGGCACAGAAAAATTGCTGTTGCGGGGTCGAGGTCGATGGCGTCTGGACGGCGCAGTGCGTCGAACAAACCTGGCACATGATGGCCGTAGCTTTCCGATCGAACGACGCATGTGTCGTCGAGATCCTGTTTGCTGCTCGCCAACTCGAGCCGGAAACTGAGGGTTTGCTGGGTCATTGATGATGGTCCTTAATTCGATGCGTCTTGAACTTGCGGTTTCCCCTATGACGAATGCCGACCCGTTCGGCACCAGAAAATGGCGAATTGCGTCTCTTATTTCTCGAAATCAGTTTCCACAGTCTGAGGTGACGGTGGCAAGCATACCCATAGTTGAGCAGATGCGAAGCTCAAGATTGGCAGGCCTGAACCGGTTTCTTCTTGCTGCGTTTTGCCGGAAAAACACCAATTGACGAAAGTGAACGCAGCGAGCGAGGAAGAGCGTGGGGTCAGGGCACTGGTCTCCGCCGAGCAGTTGCGCCTGTTGCTGCTGCATACATCGGTGGGTACGGTCGCAGCGACCGTGTTTGCGGTTTTTCTGGCCTACCATTTGAGGCAAGGTGCCCTGGGTGCGGTGATCCATCCCGAATACGTCGATACGTGGATCCAGCTGAAGATCTGCGTGGCGGTTGTCAGAATCGTCCATTCGATTGCCTACCGCCACAGTCGGCTGCCTGACCATCGAAAGTGGCTGCGCGACACGTCGCTTTTGCTGGCCATCGACGGTGCGGTCTGGGGTATGGGATGCACGGCGCTGATTCACGAATCGAGCGAACTGGCGACCTTCATCACAGCAGTTGCCTGCTGCGTCGCGTCAGTGGCGACATTCGGCTTGCAAATACGCTTCCTGGCCACTGCAGCCTATGTGGTTCCCATCATTGCGCCAATCTCGATCGCTTTTTTCCTGCGCGGCGATCAGGTCGGCCTGCTGGCGGGAGTGGGGGTCGCGATTTTCCTGTTGCTGCTGCTGACCACCGCGCGTCGCTCGGAAAAGCGGATGAACGAGGTTTTCCGGCTGCGCATCGACTCCGAGCGGATATCGCAAGAGCGTGCAGAAGCGCTGGAGCTAGCCAAAATTCACAGCTCTGCCAAGGACCAGTTCCTGGCCGTCGTCAGCCACGAATTGCGCACGCCGTTGCACGGCATCCTTGGCTTGACTCGACTGACTCAGAACGACGTCTCGCCGACCGATGTCACCCTGCATTTCCGCCTCGGACTGATTGAAGAGGCCGGCGAGCATCTGCAGCGCATGGTGAACGATCTGCTCGATATCTCGATGATCAAGTCGGGACGCCTCGATCTGGTTGCGGCGCCGCTCGACCTGGTTCGGCAGCTCGACCTGCTGCGCGCCACTTACCAGTCGCGTGCCAACGAGTCGGGCATCCTGTTCTCGATCGGGACGGCGGGTGATGTCGAAACTCCGGTCGATGGCGATGCGGTGCGGATTGCTCAGGTGCTGAACAATCTGCTCGGCAACGCATTCAAGTTCACGCCACTGGGCGGCAAGGTCTCGCTGACAGTGACGCGCGCTGCGGGTTCGCAGATCGTCGATTTCGAGATCGAAGATACGGGGCCTGGCATCCCTGCTGACGAGATTGCGCGTGTGTTTGAAATCTTCACCCAGGGCAATCATCGGCCCGCAGCCCGCCCCGAAGGTGTCGGCCTGGGTTTGGCGATCGCCAGGCAGCTCGCCAATGCGATGGGTGGTGACGTTTCCTGCCGCAGCCAGGTGGGAAAAGGGTCGACCTTCACGTTTGCCGTGCCGCTGTCTTTTTCCCAATCGGCGCCGCCCGCCCACGAACCGAGTGTTCCGATCGCCAATCGCAGCCGCACCTTGTTCGGCACCGGGCATACCGTTGCAATCGCCGACGACGACGTGACGAGCAGTCTGGTTTGCGCCTCGGCGCTGCGCCGAATGGGCTGCAATGTCGAAGAGTTCGTGAATGGCCGTGTTCTGCTCGACCGCATCCTGCGTCGAGGCGCCATGCCTGATCTGGTGGTGATGGATTGGGACATGCCGCAGGTCGATGGCCCCACCGCGACGCGCAGGATCAGGGCGCACGAGGCAGCGCAAGGGCTGCCCAGGGTTGCGATCGTCGGCATTTCGGCAAATACGTCGCCTGGTTCGGCCAAGCTTGCAATCGAAGCGGGGATGGATGCCTTCATGGCCAAACCCTGTTCACCCGATCAGATTGCCGAGATGGTCGAATCCCTGTTGCCGCAGGCCAATGGCCCTGTGACACCCGGACGATCGCCCTGGCCGGGCATCAGCACGCCACACAATGCGGCGGATCTGTCAGACAGCCGGCGTGGCGGTTCTTGAGCCGGATCTGACCGCACCGTCCGACGCGACCGATCTCAGCATTTCGATGTGCGGGATCGCGTCTTCCAGATAGATGTCACCTTGCGCGGCGAAGCCGAAGCCAGCGTAGAACGCCTGCAGATGACTCTGCGCTGATATCCGGATCGCCGCTTCAGGATAGACGTCCGACGCATGACGAATGGCCCTTGCGATCAACTCGCGGCCGAGCCCGCGGCCGCGTACCGATCGGTCGGTGATGACCCGCCCGATCGACGCCTCCTGGTAGTTGACGCCGGGGTCGACCACCCTGGCGTAGGCGCACACCAGTCCGCCCTGCCAGGCAGCGAGATGCCAGGCCTGTTCATCGGCTGAATCGGCATCCAGGTAGGGGCAGTGCTGTTCGACCACGAAAACCTGTTGGCGCGCGCGCATGATGCGCAGCAACTCGAGCGGGCTGAGTTCGTCGAGGCGGCGCACCTGCCATACCGGTGCAGCGTCGGGTGAAAGGTCTGGCAGGCTCACTGGAGGGATCCGGCCATCATTTGACAGCGACGTGGCGCAACATCCTGCCAACCAGCCAAAGTCCGGCCAGCGTCAGCAAGAGATTGATTGCGAGCGGAACCAGCAATTGATCGAGTCCCAGGCCCTCACCCTTCAGCACCCGGGTCATCAGGCTGTGCTGGGCCAGTGCCGGGATCCACGATTGCCAGCGGGCATCGCCGTCCGGATTGAAGATCGCAACCAACGGCAGCAACGAGACAGCCAGCATCACCAGGCTGCTGTTGGCCTGCGCTTCCTTGAAGCTGCGACAGCGAATTGCCACCGCCATCAGTACGGCCGACAGCGCCGCGGCAAATGGCAGCAGGACCGCAATGAACAGCAGTGCCTCGCGTGGGCCGTACTGAAACAAGGCCTGCAACGATTCACTTCTCAACAGCAGTTGTGCCGGCAGGAAACTCAGACAGCTGAGCAAGGCGATCAGTGACGCGACGCTGGCAACCGCACCCCACTTGCCGATGACGATGGACAACCGTGGGGCGGGGTTCATCAACAGGGGCTCTAGCGAGCCACGCTCTCGCTCGCCCGCCGTGGTGTCGAGTGCGGCGTTCAGTGCGCCATACAGAACGGCCATGATCACAAAGAAGGGCAGCACTCCGGTGATCTGCAATGCGCGTGTCCGGGGTCCTGCAAGATCGCGTTCGTCGATGCTGATCACGCGTTGCAGATCCGGCGCGATGCCTCGCAGCGCCAGCGTCAGGTTCGCGCGTTCCTGATTGAACGCCGACATCAGCCGAACCAGTTGGGCCTGACTGGCACTTGCGCGCCGATTGGCGCTGTCGCCGACCACTTCAATACGTGGTACCTCGCCTTTCCGAAGCGCGCTTTCGAAGCCGGCTTCGATGCGCAGCACCGCATCGTCGAGCGTCGAGTTGCGCAGCCTGCGCAGGTAGTCGGCCGGTGCGGGGCGCACCGTGTAGGTCTGGCGCTGCAGAAAATTGACCAGCGTCGGTGCATCGGCCAGCCCGTCGATCAACACCTCGCGGTTCTCGGCGCGTGCCTCGTAGCCAGCAATCAACGCGGACAGTGCGACCAACACCAGCGGGCCCATCAGCACCGCCGACAACAAGACGACCAGCATGGTGCGCCGATCGCGCAGGGCGTCGACCAGCTCCTTGCGAAGCACCTGCCAGGCGATCCAGAGCGGCCTCATCGCGAGGTGGCGCTGAACGCCAGATCGACAAAGGCGTCTTCGAAGTCGGTCCGCGAGGTGCGCGCCAGCAGATCTTCGACCGTTCCGCACGCCACCGAACGGCCCTCGGCGACGACCACCACCGTGTCGCACAGTTTCTCGACCTCCTGCATGATGTGGGTCGAGATGATGATGCATTTGCGGCCGCCCGCGTCGGTTCGCAGGTGCCGCAGAATGTCGCGCAATGCACGTGTTGCCAACACGTCCAGGCCATTTGTCGGCTCGTCGAGGACGATGTGGCTGGGGTCGTGCACGAGGGCGCGAGCCAATGCCGTTTTCATGCGCTCACCCTGGCTGAACCCGGCGGTTCGGCGATCCAGCAGCGACTTCATGTCGAGCAGATTGGCCAGCGCAGCGGCTCGCGCATCCGCGGCGTCGCGAGACAGGCCATGAAGGCGTGCGAAGTAGACGATGTTTTCGCGCGCTGTCAGCCGCGGGTACAGGCCGTGGGCATCTGACAGGATGCCCATGCGCGCCAGACCTATGGCAGGCCTGGCGACCATGTCGATGTCGTCGAGTTCGATGGTTCCAGAATCGGGCGCGATCAATCCGGCCAGCATGCGCAGCGTGGTCGTCTTGCCGGCGCCATTCGGGCCGAGCAGACCGGTGATCTGCCCGTCGACGGCAGTCAGCTCCACATCCACCACCGCATGAATCCGCTGTCGCGAGGCACGCCGCCCCAACCTCGACCAGAAGCTGCCGAGACCACCCTTGCTTGGCGAGGTCGACGGCGTCACGAATGATTTCGAAAGGGCCTTGATTCGAATCATTGAGGGGCCGAAGAAGCCGGTGGCAGAAAGGCGGGAGGCCGCGGTATTGCCTCGACGCAGCGACTGTCGACGCCGAGGGCGTCGGCGTCGGTCGATGCATCGACGAACCGGAACACCACGTCGCGCGCACAACCGATCGACAGCAGGCCATGGCCGGCGTTGGCAATCACGCGATGGCTGGCTTTCGCACCGAGCTGCCGGAGAACATCGTCGCCATGGCGCGGCGGTGTTGCCGGATCAAGCCCGCCGCTGAACATCAGCACCGCCGACGTGCTTGGCGGTATGCGGTAGTAGGCCGGGTCGACTGCTCCACGCGGCCAGTCGGCGCAGATCTTTCGATACGCCTCCCGCATGCTGGTGCCGAAGTCTCGACCGGCCTGATCGGTGCTGCTGTCCAGCCGGGGCGCATCTTCGCTGCAGACGACCGAAAAATGCATGCCTTCGGCGATGCCTTCGTGCTGGTGGCGTTCGGGCCGCGGTTGCAGCATCGTCGCCAACGCGGCCAGCGGTTCGAACCGCCCGTTGGCAGCAGCGTTGATCGCCGCCGGCAAGGCCGAGGCAGCGATCGGCAGATACAAAGGGCCGCGCACCATGCCAAGCACGATGTCGCGGTCGAGGCGCAAGGTGTCGATCCGACCGTTGCGTGGATCACGCAACTCGATGGTCTGCGGCATGCTTGCCAGCAGGCGGTCCCAGTCAGCGCGCAGGCGTGGATAGGTCGCGGCGCAGTCCGCTGCGTGGAGGCAAGATACAAACATGGCGTCGAGCGCGCGCTGGCTGTCGATCGACATGCTCGCAGGCAAGGCCATGTCGGGTGGCGCCACGCCATCGAGAACCGTCCGGCGCACCGTCGCCGGATAAAGCCGCATCAACTCGAGCGCGGCGCGGCTGCCGTAGCTGGCGCCGATCAGGTTGAGCTGTTGAATGCCGAGTTGCCGGCGCACGGCGTCGATGTCGCCCATCGCGATCGTCGTCGTGAAGAAGCGAAGATCTTGCTCCGACTTCAGGTAAGGCAGGCGGGCCAACGCATGTCGACACTCGGCCAGCAAGCGGCGTTGCGCCGTGATGTCGAATTGCGCGCTGATCGGCTTGTCTGTGTCGGATTTGCACTCGAGCGGTGCCGAGCGGCCGGTGCCGCGTTGATCGACAAAGATCAAGTCGCGCCGATTGTTCAGCCGGCTCAGCAGTGGCAGCACCGCGGGTGCCAGCGCGATGGCACTCTGGCCCGGCCCGCCGGCCAGCAGCAGCACCGGATCCGGCCGCTTGTTTCTGGCCAATGCGGGGACGATGGCGTATCGGATCTCGATGCTCGAATAGCCAGGCCGCTGCGGATCGAGCGGGCGCAGGATGCTGCCGCACACAATCTGCTGCGCGATACCCGGCACCCGGCATGGGGTGGATTCAGCGCCGCTGGCAATGGCGCTGGCCAGCCCGAGCGCAAATGCGGTGATCAGGCGGTATCGGAGCAAGCATCTCGAGAGCATTGGCAGAAGCGAACAGCAGCAACAGGATGCAGGCGATTGTCAACGGCGATCACGCCGGGTGTGGGGATGTTGTCAGATCGGGCGGTCGAAAGCGACACACTGTTGAATAACCCGCCCGTGTGCAGCCCGCACGGCGGATCGCCGGAAAGGAATAGTCATGCTCCGATTGATCGACCGAGTCGCGCGCCAGCGCCCCGCTATCGCCCAAGGCTTGCTGGTGGTGGCCTTGATCGTTCCGACACAGGGTTTTGCCGCAGCCTCCTGTGAAGCCCGCTCCGGCGCGACCCGGGTCAACGTGGTCGAGCTGTATACCTCGGAGGGCTGCAGTTCGTGCCCGCCCGCCGACCGATGGTTTTCGACCCTCGCCAGCGACACCCAGGGCGCGAACCCGGTCTTGCCCTTGGCTTTCCACGTCACCTACTGGGACCGGCTCGGCTGGGCCGACAGGTTTGCGCGGCCGGCCTATACCGAACGCCAATACAGCGTGGCGGCCTCGATTGGCGCTGCTGTCGTCTACACCCCGCAGGTGATCGTCAATGGCGTCGATTGGCGCAGTTGGCCGCGCCTGCCCAGAGCGACGGCCGCGCCGGACGTCGAGGTGCAACTCAGCCGCGACGGTGACACCTTCACGGCGCGCATCAAGCGACACGATGGGTCGTCGATCACACAGCCGATTTCCGGCTACTGGGCGATGCTGGAAGACGGCCACCAGACTCAGGTGCGGGCCGGAGAAAATTCTGGCGCCACCTTGCGCCACGACCATGTGGTGAGCGCCTATCAACCAGTTGGTACGTGGCCCGCTGCCAGTGAGCAGCAGTGGCAGTGGCGCCCGCAGCAATCCAAGCCGGAATCGACTTCAGGATCGGCAAATGCGCGGCAGGTCGCATTCGTGGTGGTCGACGCGAAAACCCAGAAACCGCTGCAGGCCGTTGCGTTGGGATGCTGATCGCGCCACCCCGGCGTCGACGCTCATTCGCCGAGCAGGCGATTCAGCTCACCGCTGGCCAGCAGTTTGCCAAGGTCGTCCGAGCCGCCGATCAGCACACCCTTGACGAACACCATCGGAAAGGTCGGCCATCCGGTCCACATCTTCAGCGCACCGCGCGCCCGCCATTGGCCGAAGTAGCTGCCGTAGCTCATGTACTGGTAGGTCTGACCGGCCGCATCGAGTTGCTTGCGCGCCTTTTTGCAGAACGGATTGCCTGCCATGCCGATCACCAGCACAGGATGCGAGGCAGCCGCCGCTTGCACGTTGTGAACGATGTCGGCGTGCAGGTTGTCTACCTTGTCTCGAATGGCGGGGTGCAGGCGAGTCTCATCGAGAATCTGGCGCGGCATCGGGGTCTCCTTGGGGTTGTTCGATGGCCCGACCGCTCAGGCGGTGAACGTGCCATCGCGAAAATCGGCCATCGCCTGCGCGATCTCGGCCTGCGTATTCATCACGAACGGGCCGTACTGGGCAATCGGTTCATTCAATGGCCGGCCGGCGACGAGCAATATCCGTGCAACCTGAGTCGCATCGGCGGGCGCGCTGACGATCACACCATCGGCTTGCGCATCGTTGGTCAGGATCGCCATCTGTCCCGGCTCGACCTTTTTCGAGGCTTCGATCGACACAGCCGAACCATCGACGTACAGAAACGCGTTATGACCCGGTGCGATCGGCTGCGCGAATCGACTGCCGGGCGGCAGGCTGATGTCGAGCAGCAGCGGTTCGGTGGTCGGCCGGTTGACGGCGCCGCCAACCCCGTGGCTGCTGCCGGCGACCACACGCACCGTGACACCGTCGGCGAGCTCGATGGCTGGCACTTGTTCTGGCGCGATGTCGCGATAAGCCGGAGCGCCCATCTTGTCCTTGGCGGCCAGGTTGACCCACAGCTGGAAGCCGGCCATCCGGCCCTCCTGCTGTTCGGGCATTTCACTGTGGATGATGCCGCGGGCGGCTGTCATCCATTGCACACTGCCCGGTTCAAGCAATCCGACGTTGCCGACACTGTCGTGGTGGCGCATCCGCCCTTCCAGCATCAGCGTGACCGTTTCAAACCCCCGATGGGGATGATCTGGAAAGCCGCCGATATAGTCGCTGGCAGCGTCACTGCCGAATGCGTCAAGCATCAGGAAGGGATCGAGACGGCGCTGCAGTGGCTGGGTCAGGATGCGGGTCAGTTTGACGCCATCGCCATCAGAGGTCGGTTGACCGCGCACCAGTTGCTCGACGCCGCGCGATTTCTTGACGGAAGAAGGCGCCACGGCCTTGGTCAGTTTTCGGGGGGAGGGTGAAATGGCAGTTGAGGTGGTATTCATGCAAGCTTCCGGTCACGGGCCCGTGGCGGTTGCCGACCAAGCCGGTTTTCAAGGGGCAAAAACATGTCAGTAGGTGGGGTTGCCCTGTCCGATTACCAGAGCCGGCCGTCGGTGGCTGCAGCGTCGACCGATCGATGCGCCAGCTTGCCAGGCGCCTGGGGATCTGCATTCAACAAGATCATCGGGGTCGCGTTGCTGGTCTGTGCCTCGGTTCCAGTTTTCGCGGCGGATCCCGGAGACGGTCTGTTCGAGGGCCGCATGTGTGTGCGTGCTATGGCTGTTGACGCCAAAGCCGGCGATTGTGGACCGGTGGAAATCGCCATGCTGAGCGGCAACCGTGCCGTGGTGCGGATCAGCGACATCGTCTACCGCCTGCAGTTGCAGACCAACGAGGTCGAGATCGTGCTGATGCAAGGCACTGTGCAAATCGACGGTTTCAGCGCCACCTACGAGTGGCAAGGCAAGACGCTGCTTTTCAGCGATCCCGAAAAAGGCGTGCGTTACGAAATCGATTTCGAGCCGAAGGTTGGTCAAGCGTTGCGGTGAGCAGTTCCCGTCGATCGCCCAGATCAGGTCGATTTGCCATCGCCGCCCGGTTTCAGCAGACCCTCACAGACGCTGCGCGACGGGTCAGCCGAGGGCAACTTGGCACATATTCCGTCGACTTGCTTCTGCAGCCGCCCGACCACCGCTTCAGCCTGCTGGTCATCGGCAGCCGTTTTGGCCCATGTCAACAATTTGCCGCTGACCTTCTGAAGTGAGCGACCACTGCGTTCATAAAAGGCATCAGGCTGAGTTGCAGCATCATTGAAAATCTCCCGAGCGACTTTTTCGATGCTTGCAGCGTCTCGTGGCGCCAAGTCCACCAGCGCGGCCAGATAACTCGCACCCCACTGCAGTCGGGTCGCTGTGCCGTCGCTGCGGGCGTGGGCCTGCGCGTACCAGCGCAGTGCTTGCACGTTGTCACCCCGCTGCCTGGCATTGCTGGCCAACGCACTCATCAGGTAATACGGCGAATGGCTTTTCGCGAGGTTCGATACCAGCAACTGGTCGGACTCTGCCATCAACCCGGCTTGCGCGAGCAGATAGGCGCCGGTCGTGATCACCGCCTGACGCTCGTAGCCGTCGGTGATCTCGCGGTCGTCGCGCTCGACCTGCTGACGCATCGATTGCAACGTCTTTTCCGCAATCACGGGTTTGGCGCCCTTGTCGAGACCGATCCGGGCCAGATCGACGCGCGCCACCTGGGCGGTCAGTCGGTCGGCGCGCGACAGCGATTCATCTGCTGCCAGCCGAGCCAGTGCGGCGTCGAATCGGGCCAGCAATTGTTGGTGATGACTGCTGCCGGATGGGCTCAGCGCCTTCATCAACTCGGCCGCCTGATTGCCCAGCAGGTCCATCTGCGCCCTCGAACGGCGCGGGTCATCGAGCAACTTGCCGATTCGTTCTCGCACCGCCGAGTCTGCAGCCTTGGCGGCCAGGGCGGGTTTGCCATCGCCCTGTGCAGCGAGCGACTGCAGCAGCAGACGGTCCGCGGTCTCGCGTTGACTGGCCGGGCAATTGGCGGCGAGTTGTTTCAGAAGTGACGGCGTATCACCTTGTGTGACCAGCTGGCGCTCGTCAGTTTCCCATGAATAGAACGCCAGCATGCGCCATTCGTTGGCGTCAAGCGATAGGCTGCGGGCCTTGTCTCGCGCATCGGCCAGCACGGCCTTGATCGGGCGCCGCGCCGCCATGCCCAGACTCAACACCTCGGTATATTGGTGGGCACCGACCTCGCCCGGCAGCCGGGTCAGCTCAGTGCCGTCGGCATTGAACAGCACCATCGTCGGATAGCCGCGCACCTTGAAGCGGCTGCCCAGTTTCTGCGCACCGGGCTTGTCGCCGTCGATGTAGACCGGCACGAAGGCGCGTGAACGCGCGATGAATTCCTGGCGATTGAACAACGTTGCCTTGACCTGGTTGCATGGCGGGCACCACTTGGCACCCCAGTAGAGAAACAACGGCTTCTTCTCGGCTTTCGCCTGTGCAAATGCCGCGTCGACTTCGCTGTCGCCACTGGCATGGACCCAGGCGATGCCGGCGGCTTCCTTCGCTTCGGCCGGCGGCGGGGCGGTCGACCACGCGGTGGTCGCTCCCGTCAGCAGCAAGCAACCGGCAACCGCGGCACGAAGTGGACCGAGCGCTGCGATCAGGGGCATGGACATGGCGGTTCGCGGCCTTTCGACAGATGGATCGCCGATTGCGATGCCAGATTGTGCGGCAGCCATCAATCGTCACACTCGCCGAGTGGCTGCTGGTCGTCGCCGAGTTGCCAGGCTGGCAGCGGTGTCGCGCGGGCCAGTGCCATCCAGGTTGCCATGGCCATTGAAACCGCTCGGCGGGGCGCCGGCCGAGCCACGTCGAGCCGGGCGTCTTGGCCCGCCAACTCACGGTTGGCGATCAGGACGCCGAATTCAGGTGGTATCTCCTCAGGTTGTGCGATGCCTTCGGCGAGCACGTACCAGCACTCGCTGCTGAGCTGCAGATAGGCATCCCGCTTGGCCGGTTTGCGCAGATCGCTCAGCAGGTCGGCACGGTTGACCTTGATTTCGTGAACGGTGGGCGCCAGGTAGGCTTCGACCGTCGAGTTGCGAATCGAATAGACATCCGGCATGGCCATCACCCACGGGCCATCGGCAGCCGGTTTGGCTCGCAGGCTGAGGCGGCACCAGGTCAGTCGACCGGCGCGCAACATGTCGTCAGCGACGCGTCGTACCAGGTCCTCGTGGGCATCATGAAGGCTGCGATTGCGCTGCAGGGTCTGCGCAAGCAGCCGCACACCCGAATCGGTGACGCGAAGGGTCTCGTGGCCGGAGGCTGCCCGGTGTCGCTCCAGGCAACCTGCCGCGAGCAATTCGACCTCGATCATGTCCTGGCACGGCCAGCCTGCCGAACGCCAGATTGCCCGCAGGCGCCGGACATGGACAGCTTGCAGCTTGACCGGTTTCTCGTGCGCCGACGGCGACTCGGTGATGGTGCCGTCGGAGTCTTTCATGATCATCGCAACGCATCGTGCCAGGGCTGACGCTCATGGCATGAGCCAGTTCACCGCCGGCTCGAATTGGCCAAGCGCGGCGCAGCCCCTCAGCCCCGACGCCGGATGTCGTCTATTTGGCTCGCACTGCCGGTGTACCGGTCTTCCGCTTGATGGTCACTTTTTTTGCCGCAGCCTTTTTGGCTGGCGCCTTCTTGGTGGCTGTCTTGTTGGTCTTCGAGGCCTTGGTGGCGAGCGCCTTCTTTGGCGTGGTCGACTTCTTCAGTGCGGCAGTTTCCCTTTCGATCGCCTTCTTCAGCGCCTTGGCCTTGCGTTGCGCATTGGCCTCCAGCGAAGCCAGTTTCTTGCCACTGCTGCGTTTGGTCGATTCGAGTTTCTTCTCGGCCTGCGCGATGGACTTCTGCGCCCGCTCTGCCATCCGCTTGAACTCGAGCTCGGCCTTCTTGAACTGGGTTTCGGCCATCCGCACCATGCTGCTGATCTTGCGCTTGCCTTCGTCGCGCTGGGCCATCACCTTTTTCTTGACCTTGGCCATGCTTGACGACACGGCGTCGCTCATTTCCTCGATCTTGTGGGTGACCGCTGCCCCGACTTCGCCGGCTGCGGCTGTCAGGTGTTCACCGGCCTGTGCCAGCTCGGACTTCTTGGTTGTTGCCTTCTTGGATGCCATTTTGGTTGCCATGATTTGCCTCTTGTCGTTGAAGGTTTGCCCGCGCAGATCGCGTTGCTTCGAGAATCTACGCCGCAAAGTGCGATCCTGTGAGCGGAGCCCGCGCAGATGCAGCGGACAAACAACAGTCTGTCCACCGATGCGGCGGTCGCGTCCTCGCTCGAAGTGAATATCACTCGACCTGAACGCCTTTCCAGAACGCCATCCTGCCCTTGATCTGGGCAGCGGCTTCGCTCGGATCCGGGTAATACCAGACTGCGTTTTCGTTCAGATTGCCGTCGACCATCAGGCTGTGATACCAGGCCTGTCCCTTCCAGACGCAGCTGCTGCGGTGATTGCTGAAGGTCAGGTAGCGTTTGTCGACGCTCGATTCGGGAAAATAGTGGTTTCCTTCGACGACGACGGTGTCGTCGCTTTCGGCGATGGTCACGCCGTTCCAGATCGCTTTCATCGGTCTCTCCTTGTTCGAATGGCGTTGCGGAAGCAGAGGGCAGGTCATCGATATTGTGCGGCGGCCAACTCCGACGTGTGGGCAATGCTGCGCACCAGCGCCACGTCACCGATCACCTTGACCGTTTCACCATGACGCAGGATGTCCATCGCGATTTCGGTCGGATCGCTGTACGGCACCTGAAGTTCATAGCGGCCATCGTCGAGCCAGCGGACCTTCTGCTGCGGATGCCACTCTTCCTGTGAAACCCATTGCGCTGCATCGGCCTGGAAGACCAACGTCGCCCAGCGCACCCGAGAGCCGCCGCCGTAGATGCCATAGCCCGCATCGAGCTGAGCCTCGAGGTCTTTCAGCGCGACCGCCTTGGCTTTGCTCTCCAACTGGCGCGCCTCGCGAACCGCGTCGAGCGCGAAGCGCCGCAGTCCATCGCTGGCGTGGCACCAGGCATCGAGGTACCAGGTGTTGCGATAGTTCAACAGACGTTGTGGTGACACTTCGCGCGTGCTCTCGCTGCGGTCGCTGCGCTTGTAGTAGCGCAGCCAGACGCGGCGGCGTTGCATCAACGCGCTGCCGAGCAACTCGAAATGCCGGCTCGGCACGCGCCGGCGTGCGGTGCCGATCACCTTGACGCGGCGCATCAGGTGGCGCGCTTCGCCGGCGTCGGCGCCGAGCATCGCCTGCAGCTTGTCCATCATCGGCGCCAGATGACGAGCCAGCACGCCGTCGTCGTCGAGGCCGGCCATCAACTGGTGCATGGTCAGCAGGGCGTGGATTTCCGCCTCGCTGAACCACAGTCCTGGCAGGTGGTGGCTGTCGCCTGTGCGGCCACCGCTCTGAAGCCCGAAGTGATAGGCATTTTCGGCGCGGTCGTAGGCGATCGGCGCATCCATGCGGTCGCGCAGGTATTGAAGGTCGCGCTTGAGGGTTGCCGGCGAAACGTCGAGCTCGTCGAGCAAGACCTGGAAGCTGACCTTGCCGCGGTTGCGCAGCAGCAGTTCGATCTTGTAGAAGCGTTCGGTGCGATCCATCGGGGTGGCGTGGTGGCAGGCTCACCATGTGAGCCATTGTGGCAAGCATAGCGTGCTCCGATCGACCGCGTTTGAATGATCCTGCTGGCTCATGCCATGAGCCTGTGGCGCTGAACAATGGCTCCAGGGTGGGCAAACAGTAGCCGCCATTCCAGCCGATCAACCGATCAGTCTCGATCAATCTCTGCAGGAGTCGTTCATGAACCGCATTCTCAGCACCGGGCAAAGCAGCATCGTCCATCCGTCGAACCTGCCCACCAGCAACGGCGAGGCCGTGCTGACGGCCCACGAGCACATCGGTTTCGAACTCGGCTGGGACTATGCCCACTACCGGGTCGAGCCGCCGGCGCCGTACGCCCGTCAGTCGTCCGCGCTGCGTCACGGCCTGCTGGCCGGCCAGGCGGCGTTCGGCAAGCGTTGCCTGGTTGCCTCACCGGAGGTGCGCCGGTGGCTCCACCTGCGCTTGCACGCGTGGTTGCGCGGCCGCAGTGTCGAGCTGTTCCAGGTGACACCGCGCTACCTGCAGCAGATCGAAAGCCGCTTCTGCCCGATCACGCGGGTCGAGCTGTCCAGCAGCACGGCGCGTGACAGCGATGTGTCGATCGATCGCGTCCGCAACGACGCTGGCTATGCCGCCGGCAATCTGGCGATGATGAGCACGCGCGCCAACCAGGCGAAAGGTGCTCACGGTTTTGTCGATGCGATGGCCTTTGTGCGCCAGCTCGAAGATCGGCCGTTGCTCGAGATCGCCGGCCTGGGCTCGGCAGCTTGGCGGCGCATCGCGGTTCTGTGCAGTTTCGTCGAACCGATGGCGCATGCCGATGCCTGCACCTTGCCGCTGCTTGTCATGCCGCCGCGCCGCTTGCACCTGTTCAATCCGGTGCAGGCGCTGCAGCTGGTGATCAGTGGCCAGCTGCTTCGCCCGGGTTGGTCCCAGCGCAGTCGAGCTTTCGAGGCCTTGCTGCAGGGCAGCGCGCAGCGTCGGGCGTATCAGGCCTTCTTTCATGCCTTGCTGCCACGGGTGCTGGAAGCGGTCGCACCACCGGTGCGGCAGGCGCGCACCGACCATGATGTGCAACAGATCCGCTGGGCCATCGAAGATGCCTGGTGCAACCGCCAAGTGCTGCGCTGCTGGAGCACATTTGCACGTCTTCTGGATGCCGGGATTTGCGAATCGCTGCTGGCGCAAATCGACGAGCGCAAGCTGGCACCGTTGCGCAGTGCGGCATTCAGTGATGCCCAGGCAACCGAAGGATGGAATCTGCCATCGCGCGGATACGTGCCGCACGCCGTGCTGATGCGCCGCACACCTGCTCGCAACCAGCCGGTTCCAGTCGAGCAGGGATGTCTGCCGCTGTGAAGCGGGTGACGCAAGCGTGTCGGCTCCGCGCTTGCCGACGCTCAGTGCGTGCTCGACCACCTCCCTGACGTCGGCGCCGGCAGGAGCCTACACGCTTGTCGGGTAGTCCTGCGCGGCATCGGAAGTCACGTCGACAGGTTGCGACGGGCCTTGACTGCCTCGCTCAGACTTTCGAGCAACATCGGCGAATCTTCCCAGCCGATGCACGCATCGGTGATGCTCTGCCCGTAGACGAGTTTGGCCGGGTCGTCCTTGCCGGCGCTGAATTTTTGTGCGCCAGCCAGAATGTGGCTCTCGACCATCACGCCGAAGATTCTGTGGCTGCCGCCGCGGATCTGATCGGCGATGTCGCGTGCCACATCGATCTGCCGCATGTGCTGCTTGCTGCTGTTGGCGTGCGAACAATCAACCATCAGTTTCGCAGGAAGCTTGGCTGCCTCGAGTTCCTGGCAGGCCGCTTCGACGTCAGCTGCTCCATAGTTCGGCGCCTTGCCGCCGCGCAAGATCAAATGGCATTCCTTGTTGCCCTTGGTCTCGACGATCGCCACCTGCCCGTTCTTGTGAACACTGAGGAAATGATGCGGACGGGCCGCGGCCTGGATCGCGTCACTGGCGATCTTGATGTTGCCGTCGGTGCCATTCTTGAAGCCGATCGGCGCGCTCAGGCCCGACGAGAGTTCGCGATGCACCTGGCTTTCGGTGGTGCGTGCGCCGATCGCCCCCCACGCAATCAGATCGCCCAGATATTGCGGAGAAATCACATCGAGGAATTCACTGCCGGCCGGCACGCCGAGCTGGTTGATCTCCAGCAGCAGTTGTCGACCGATGCGCAGGCCCTCGTCGATGCGGTAGCTTTCGTCCAGGTAGGGGTCGTTGATCAGGCCTTTCCAACCCACGGTTGTGCGCGGCTTCTCGAAATAGACACGCATCACGATCTCCAGCGTATCGGCAAAGCGGTCGCGCTGCTGCTTCAGACGCCTGGCGTAGTCGGTTGCCGCCGCCGGATCGTGGATCGAACAAGGTCCCATCACGACCAGCAGCCTGTCGTCCTTGCCACTGATGATCTGCCGGATGTTCTTGCGCGTACTCGATACCAGTGTCTCGACCGCGGTGCCCCTGATCGGGAAGAAACGGATCAGATGTTCCGGCGGCGGTAGCGGCGTCACGTCCTTGATCCGTTCGTCGTCTGTCTGACTGGTTTTCTCCGAATGCGCATAACGGGGCTCCGTTGTGGCGGCGCTTTTTGGGGACATGGCTTTCTCCGGGTGCGGGTGACGGGGGTGGGTGAGCTGATCGAGCGAATCGGGGACGAAAAAAAACCGCCGGGCGGGACCCGGCGGTTTGGGGGATTCGGCGGCGCTGCAGCTTTGCTTACGCGCTGGCCTCTCCTCCGCCGGGGCGGTGCGAGAACCAAAAGTAAGCAAAATAAAACTTGCGCTTTGACATTGGCCGGATGCTACCACGGCGCCTGCCGGCAGCTCCACCTCGCCGACGAAGAGTCTGTGCTTGCGCAGGCCGCTGGTAAGCGCCGGCCACACCGGACTTGCTGAGTACCACGACCCGTCCGCGCCGGTAGGAGCTTGACTGCAGACAGGCTGCCGAGCCATTCAAGCAATCGATGCGCTATTGGGACAACCGTTGTGCAGATATCGCAACGACGGGCGGAACTGCCTGAATGATCCGCTGCGGCAGTCGGAGTTCCACGCCTGATGGTTACCCGGTCGCCAGACGAGTGGTTGCGGGTTCGCCCAAGCGGACATTGCCGCAGTTCGGGGGTTGTAATCAGCGGGTGATCAGGCGGTGCCGCCAACAGTCAGTCGGTCGATTCGCAAGGTGGGTTGGCCGACGCCCACCGGAACGCTCTGCCCTTCCTTGCCGCAGGTGCCGACGCCGGTATCGAGCTTCATGTCGTTGCCGATCGCACTGACCCGGGTCAGTGCATCTGGCCCGTTGCCGATCAGCGTCGCACCCTTGACCGGATACTGGATCTTGCCGTTCTCGACCCAGAATGCTTCGCTGGCTGAAAAAACGAACTTGCCGCTGGTGATGTCGACCTGGCCACCGCCGAAATTGGTGGCGTACACGCCGCGCTTGAGCCCGGCGACGATTTCTTCGGCGCTCTTGTCACCATCGAGCATGTAGGTATTGGTCATGCGCGGCATCGGCACCGCCGCATAACTTTCACGACGGCCGTTGCCGGTCGGCTTGACCTTCATCAGCCGCGCATTCATCGAATCCTGGATATAACCCTTGAGGATGCCGTCCTCGATCAGCACGTTGCGCTGGCTCGGATTGCCTTCGTCGTCGACATTCAGCGAGCCACGTCGATCCGGCAGCGTGCCGTCGTCCAGCACCGTCACGCCCTTGGCGGCCACCCGTTGGCCGACCCGACCGGCAAAAGCGCTCGACCCCTTGCGGTTGAAATCGCCCTCCAGGCCGTGGCCGATCGCCTCGTGCAGCAGGATGCCGGGCCAACCGGAGCCGAGCACCACGCTCATTTCGCCAGCCGGAGCGGGTCGGGATTCGAGATTGGTCAGCGCCGCCCGGACCGCGTCGGCGACGTAACTTTCGATCACCTGGTCCTGAAAATAACCCATCCCGAATCGGCCGCCTCCGCCACCACTACCGCTTTCGCGGCGCAATTCACCGTTCACGGTCTGCTCGGCGATCACGGTTACCGACAGGCGAACCAGGGGCCGCACGTCGGCCGCGATGGTGCCATCGGCGCGGGCCACCAGCACCACATCGTATTCGCCGGCAACGCCGGCCATCACCTGCTTGATCCGCGGATCCTTGGCGCGGGCCAGCTTTTCAACCCTTTCGAGCAGCGCGACCTTCTGGCTGCTGTCGAGGGTCGCGATCGGATCCATGGGCGCGTACAGCACGTGGCTGCGCGCTATTTTCTGCTTCGGGCCGCCGACCTTGACGCGGCGGCTCTGGCCGCTGGCGGCGATCGTCCGCACGGTTTGTGCCGCGTCCATCAGCGCGGCTTCGGAGATGTCGTCGGAATAGGCAAAGGCCGTCTTTTCGCCTGCGATGGCGCGGACCCCGACCCCTTGGTCGATCCCGAAACTGCCGCTCTTGACGATGCCCTCTTCCAGGCTCCAGCCTTCGCTGCGGGTGTATTGAAAATACAGATCCGCGTCATCGGTTCGATGCTGGGCGATCATGGCGAGTGCGCGTGCCAAGCTCGCTTCGGTCAAACCGAATGGATCGAGCAGCAGCGAGCGGGCAATGGCCAAGCGTTCAATGGTAGGTTCGCGTGCGATCATGTGACCATTGTAGAAGGCGCAGGTTCGCCTTTTGCCGTGCTGGAAAAGCCACAACTTGTCAGCGGTTTTGCATGTCGGGCGGCCTGTTCATGCCGCTCATTCGGGACCGCTTTGCTTCAGTGCCAGGGCTTGCTCGTAGAGCGCATTGCGTGCTGATCCACTGATTTCCGCAGTCAAGGCAACCGCCTGTTTCAGCGGCAGATCACGCATCAGCAGTTTCAGCAGACGCCCGGTCGCCAAATCCTGCGGATCGTGCTGTTCCGCCATGCCATGCACCACGACCACAAATTCGCCGCGTTCGCGATTGGCGTCGGCAGCCAGCCAGCCTGGCAATTCGGCCGCCGCCATCGTCGCAATCGATTCAAACTGCTTCGTCAGTTCGCGACAGATCGTGACCTTTCTGGTGGCCATCAAGCCGGCCAACTGGGTCAGCAATGCCTCGATCCGGTGCGGCGCTTCGAACAGGACCTGAGCCGACGTGGCCTGCGCCAGATCCCGCAACGCGGTCTGACGCTCACCCGCCCGGGTTGGCAGGAAGCCGACGAATCGGAAGCCGCCGGCGTGTGTGTCACCAGCCACGCTGAGCGCTGCAACGACGCTGCTGGCGCCGGGAATCGGCACGGTGACATAACCGGCGGCATGGGTGGCCGCGACCAGAATTGCCCCCGGGTCGCTGATCGCCGGTGTACCGGCATCGCTGACATAGGCGATACGCTCGCCGAGGGCCAACCGGCCCAGGACGGCTTGTGCAGCGCTGGCTTCGTTGTGCTGATGAACTGCCAGCAGCGGCTTTTCCAGTCCGAGTTGCTGCAACAGAACGGCGCTGTGTCGGGTATCTTCACAGGCGATCGCGTCGACCAGCGACAGCACGTGGATGGCGCGCAGCGAGACATCGGCCAGATTGCCGATCGGCGTGGCCACCAGATAGAGGGCAGCGCGCGGAAAATGCTGATGCCCTGCGGCGGCCGCAGCGGCCTCGCGCAACAAGGGAGCGTTGGAATTGGTCACGAGCAAGAAGGTGGGCGACGACGCGGAAGAGCAGGCGCTGCGGTATTTGCTGGGTCAAGGCCTGGCGCTGGTGCAGCGCAATTATCGTGTCGCCAGCGGCCCCAATGCGCGCGGTGGCGAAATCGATCTGATCATGCGGGACCGCGACGGCACGCTGGTTTTCGTTGAAGTACGGGCACGCGCCGGCTCGAAGCATGGCGGCGCAGCCGCCAGCATCAGCTCAGTCAAGCGGCGGCGCCTGATCTTTGCTGCACAACGCTTTCTGCAGCGCCAGGCAACCCCGCCACCATGCCGATTCGATGTGGTCGTGCTCGACGGCGATGGCCTGCAATGGCTGCGCGCAGCATTCGACGCCGAAGGCGGATTCTGAGCGCTGCGGCACCCGCGCTCGTGGCGGTGGGGTGCCGCAGCACTCCCTCAATGCGATCGGCCTGACGAGGCGAAGACAACATGGGTCTCACGGAAACCGTGCCGCACAAGGCAAGGGCGCTGCAGCTCGCGTGCAGCACTGTGGTGTGGCCGCGCCCGCCAAACAGCTCACCGATCTCGGCGACATCAAGGATTCGATTGCAGCAGGGTTCAAGCATTCGATTGCACATTAGGCCAAAACTTGGCAACACCTCGCCCGTTGGCTGCGCCGCTTGCGAGCACCCTCGGGTTAGAAGCCAAGATCGGCCAGATCGCGATAGGCAGTCCGTTTTCCGCACACTTGTATCAAGCACCTCGCTTGATGAACACGTGCGTACGACCACCTTCAATAGAAGGTTCCCGCTGCCACTGTTCCAGGTCGTCAAGACCATTCAACAGCTGGCGAGCCACGCTGCGCCTTGCCAGCTCGAGGTTGGCGCAGATCAATACACCGCCGGTCGCCAGGCGTTTTCTGACGCTGCTCATGACAGCCGGTTCGGGCGCGAAGCCATCAAAGAACGCCAGTTCGTATCCAGGCTCCAGCCCAGGCAGGATGTCTTCGAAATGTCCATGATGAACCGCAATTCGGCTGGAAAGTCCGACCCGTTCGATTTGGCTGCGGGCCAACGCCACATGCTCGGCATCGGCTTCGATGGTATCCACCTTCGCTGCGGTGCTGCCACCGGCGAGACAGCAAGCGGTGTAGCCCAGCGCGCATTCGAACACCACCGTGCCGTTGTTGAACCCATGGAACATCTCGCAGAAGCCGCGCGCGGTGATTTCAGGGACTGCGCAGCCGCCGCGCCGATGTCACGGGCAGCCACCATCGTCAACGGCCGGTCCGGCGGCAGGAACATCGTCGGCAAGACGCCTTGCGTCAGCACGGGTTGCAAAGACCAAGCCCAGTTTTCCATGAAGTTGGCAGCGCGAAGCACAGACACCCGACTCTTCAGTCCGTCCAATTTCCGTTCGAAGTCCCAGGTCGTACCGATGTTGCCGGTGCCCAAGGGCTGATGGGCGCCGACCGACGACAGCGCGACGACATGTTCAACGGCGGCGTGATTCGCAGCAGCTATGAGGCTGCCGTGAACTCTTCTCGCCTCGACAAACATGTCGCTCGCCATGTAGTTCGGCGGATTCATCAGATAGGCCCCCGTGACGCCCTCGAAGGCGCGGGCAAGGCGAGATGTATCAGTCAGATCGGCGACTGCGATCTCCGCGCCGCGGGCTCGCCAATGTGCCGCTCTTGAGTCTTCGCTGCGCACGATGAGACGGACAGGAACGCCGGTGGCGAGCAAGGCATTGGCAACAGTTGATCCCGTCTGACCCAATGCTCCGGTGATGGCGTACATGCGTGAGTTTCCTCAATGAATGGCGCTACGCGTTGACGAGATCGGCAAGACGGGTTCGGTGATCGATCAGGTCAGTTCACTTGGACTTCAACTGGCTGATTGCGGCTGCCCAGTCTTCGAGATGGTAGGTTTTGGCGATTTTTCCGTCCTTGACGGTCTGGATGTCCAGCGCCATGATCTTGAAGCTTCTGCCGGTGTGTGGAACGCCGAAGAAGTCACCGGCAGGCGTGCCGGACAGTTCACCGCGCACGATGACCTTGTCGCCTGCGACGATGACTTCCCTGATTTCGTGCTTCATGTCGGGGATGGCTTTGCCGAACCCTTCGAACACTCTGATCGACACATCGCGTCCGCGGCACTCTTTCGGGCTGTCGCCCGAGCAGGATTGCCAATCATCGGTCGTAGCGCCATCCAGCAAGGTCTTCACGTCGCCCTTGACGGGCTGCGTGAAGGTGGCATACAGCGGTGCGATGGCCGCGCGGGCTTGGGCTTCAGTCAGCGTGGGCTGGGCGCTGGCTGCAGCGGAGGCGGCAGCGATCGTCGCCAACATGCAAGCACGGAACAATTCTGATTTCATGCGGAACGTCCTCGGGTGGCACGGTTGTGGTGTGATGTTCATGTCAGGATGCCGCGTCAGACACCTTGAAAAAGCGGGCCAGCTGCGGCACTACCTGATCGATCGTTACAGGGTCTTCGTAGAACTGCATCTGGTTCTGGTCGCTCAGCCAGACCAGTTCCTTCTTGCGAGCAGGCATTTGCTCGAACAACTTGCGCGGAACGATAGGCCCGCTGGCCGCCCGGTTGGCGTGAACCATGAGCGTCGGTGTGTGGAGTTGCAGCATCACGGCATCCACTTGATGCCCCCAGATGTCGGCTTCGCTCATCGCGAGGATGCGGTTCTCCCACAAGCCATGGAAGTTCCAGAAGGCACCTCGGTAGGCCCACCGCTCATAGAACTCGCGGAT
>JBDTQC010000001.1:0-38316 GCA_039932405.1 Ideonella sp. | reverse complement strand
GATCAGGCCAAGGTCGTCAACGATGCGCTGGGTGCGTTGCGGGTCAAGATCGGACACAGCGAATTCGGCCGCACCCACGGGCTGTTCGAAGACGTCTGGGCGCCGCTGTGGGTGGTCGATTTCCCGATGTTCGAGTACGACAAGGAAGGCGAGCGCTGGAATGCGGTGCACCATCCATTCACCGCACCGAAGGACGGCCACGAGGACCTGATGGATACCGATCCGGGTGCCTGCATCTCCAAGGCCTACGACATGGTGCTCAATGGCTGGGAGCTGGGCGGCGGTTCGGTTCGTATCCACCGGGCTGAAGTACAGAGCAAGGTGTTCGAAGCCTTGGAGATCGGAGCCGAAGAGGCCCAGCTGAAGTTCGGTTTCCTGCTCGACGCGCTGCAATACGGTGCGCCGCCGCACGGTGGCGTGGCATTCGGGCTGGACCGAATCGTCACGATGATGGCCAAGGCGGAGAGCATCCGCGACGTGATCGCCTTCCCGAAGACGCAGCGTGCGCAATGCCTGTTGACGCATGCGCCCAGTGCGGTCGACGAAAAGCAGCTGCGTGAGCTGCATATCCGGCTGCGCAACCCGGTGGCCGCGCAAGGTTGAGCATGTCAGCACCGGAAATCTCGGCCGCTCGTCAACCGAAGATTCCCGAGAGCGTGCTGGTGGTCATCCATACCGATGACCACCAGGTCTTGCTGATCGAGCGCAGCGATCATCCCGGCTTCTGGCAGAGCGTCACAGGCTCGAAGGATTCGATCACCGAAGATCTGGTGACCACCGCGACCCGAGAGGTTGGCGAAGAAACCGGGATCGTGATCGGCTCGCCACAGGTGCCGTTCGCAGCGCTGCAAAACTGGCAACTGTCCAACGTCTACCCGATCTATCCGCACTGGCGACACCGTTATGCGGATGGGGTGATGTTCAACACCGAACATGTATTCGGTTTGCGCGTGCCGCGCGACATCCCGATTCGCCTGGCACCGCGCGAACACCTGCGCCACGAGTGGCTCGACTGGCGAGCAGCAGCCGACCGCTGCTTCTCCCCTTCGAACGCCGAGGCGATACTGCAGCTTCCTCGATTTTCCGGCTGAGCGCATGCGACCTTCTCCTTCGACGATGCAACCCGGGTCCGGATTGCGCGTGGCAACCTACAACATTCACAAGGGGGTGCGCGGCGTCGGTCCGCGCAAGCGCCTGGAGATCCACAACCTGGGCCTTGGCATCGAGGCGCTCGACGCCGACTTGATCTTCTTGCAGGAAGTGCGCAGTTTTCACCACGGCGAAGCCAAGCGATTCGCGCGCACCTCGTTCGGCTGGCCGGACAAGGCGCAGGCCGACTTTCTTGCACCCGAGGGATATTCGGTGGCCTACCGGTCCAATGCGGTTACGCGGTTTGGCGAGCATGGCAATGCTCTGCTGTCGCGCTGGCCCTTGGGTGATATCGGCCATCACGATGTTTCCGATCACCGCTTCGAGCAACGTGGGCTGCTGCATGTTCCAGTGCAATGGGGCGGCGGGATCCTGCACGCGGTGGTCGCCCACCTCGGTTTGACGCACTCGACTCGGGTTCGACAAGTGCAACGAATCGCCGATTTCATCGAAAATGTGGTGCCGCGCGGCGAACCTTTGCTGCTGGCCGGCGATTTCAACGATTGGGGTGAGAAGCTCGATCTTCCGATGCGCGAGATGGGGCTCACGCGTGCGTCATCGGCTGGCGCACTGGCCAATCTCACGTTTCCGTCGCGGGTGCCGATTTTTTCGCTCGATCGCATCTATTGCCGCGGCTTTTCGTGTCAGCACAGTTTCGTGCCGCGTGGCAAGGCATGGGCCCGCATGTCCGATCACTTGCCGCTGATCGCCGAGCTGCTGCCAGACTGAAGCGGGATCACGCCATGGGAAGGATCGCGACGCATGCCTGATCGCCATTCGGGCGAGGCTGCGCGTCAACACCGATCCGCGCAGTTGCCCGGCGCCGTCTCACTGCCACCCGGCGTCTCGTGGACGGCGCTGCCGCGTGCCGTATTCAGCAGCGGCAATCAGATCGACCTGTTGCAAGGTGGCGATGAGTTGTTTCCGGCGATGCGTGCAGCGATCGAGCGGGCGCGCCGCGACATCTGGATTGCCACGTATATTTTCAACGACGACCCAGCCGGTGCTGCATTGATCGATGCCCTCGAGGTAGCGCAGCAACGCGGTGTCAGTGTGCGAGTGGTCGTCGACGGTTTCGGATCGAAGGCGGCGATCCCGCTGCTGCAATCGCGGATGACGGGAGATCGGGGGCAGGGCATCGCGCTGGCCATCTTTCGTCCGGTATACCGCTGGTGGTCGTGGCTGCAACCGGGCCAGTTGCGCCGTCTGCACCAGAAGCTTTGCGTGGTCGACGGCGAGGTCGCGTTTGTCGGGGGTATCAACATCATCGACGACCGGCACGACTTGCGGCATGGACTCAGCGAACTGCCTCGACTTGATTTTGCAGTCCAGGTAACCGGGCCGGTGGTTTCGCAAGTCGAGCAGGCGGCACGCGCCTTGTGGACGCGGGCCTGGCTGGGCGGTGATTTCCGCGACGAATTGCGCGCGCTGGCACGCAGCGGCGAGCCACTGCTGCGCCTGCGTCGGCTGTTCCGTCAGTTGCGCATGCCGCGCGGTGGTGGCCTGCGTGCCGTTGCCGGCCCGGTCGAGCCGATGGAGGCGGCGTTCGTCGTGCGCGACAACCTTCGGCAGCGTCGCACCATCGAGCGCAGCTACATCGCTGCGCTGCGCAGCGCACGCGAGCGAATCGATCTGATCTCGCCCTATTTCTACCCTGGCTCGACATTCCGGCGCACGCTGCGCGAAGCCGCCAATCGTGGCGTGCGGGTCAGGGTGCTGTTCCAGGGCAAGCTCGACTACCGCATTGCCGGACTTGCTGCCCAGGCCTTGTACGACGAACTGCTCGTCAGTGGGGTTCGGGTCTACGAATACATGCCGGCCTTTCTGCACGCCAAGGTGGCGATCGTCGATGACGACTGGGCCACGGTCGGCAGCTCGAACATCGATCCCTTGTCGCTGCTGCTCAATCTCGAGGCCAACGTGATCGTGCGGGATGCGGGGTTCAGCGCCGAGCTGGACCGACATTTCGAGGCGGCGCTGGCGGTCTCGCGCGAGATCGATCCGTTGACCGGTCGCAGCTCGGGTGTCTTCGCGATCCTGCGCCGCGCGCTGGTAGCCTGGGTTGCCCATGTCTACCTGCGTGTGGCGGGCGCTACCGGCCGGTATTGAACCCCATGCCTGTTCTCGATGATCTGGTGGTGGCGCGACCCGAGGGCCTGTTCTGCCCGGCCGGCAATTTCCACATCGATCCCTGGCGGCCGGTCGAGCGGGCGGTGATCACCCATGCCCACGCCGATCATGCGCGGGTCGGTCATTCACACTATCTCGCAACAGTCGGGTCGGCCGGTGTGTTGCGTGCCCGCCTGGGCGACATCGATCTGCAGACGCTCGACTACGGTCACGCTCTGTCGATCAATGGCGTCACCATCAGCCTGCATCCGGCCGGTCATGTGCTCGGTTCGGCGCAGTTGCGGATCGAACATCGGGGCCGGGTCTGGGTTGCGTCGGGGGACTATTTCGTCAGTGGCGCCGGTGACGGCCTGGCCGATGCCAATCCGACCTGTGCGCCGTTCGAAGTGGTTCGCTGCGAATGTTTCATTACCGAAAGCACCTTCTGCCTGCCAATCTATCGCTGGCAGCGTCAGGCCGAAATCCTGGCTGATATCAATGGCTGGTGGGCTGCGAATGCGCAAGTCGGCCGGCCCAGCCTGCTGCTGGCATACAGCTTCGGCAAGGCCCAGCGAATCCTGGCCGGGGTCGAGGCGTCAATCGGACCGCTGGTCGTTCATGGTGCGGTTGCCAACCTGAATCAGGCCTACCGAGCTGCCGGTGTTGCATTGCCGGCGACGGCGGCAATCGACGAGCTGGCTGCAGACGAGATGCGCCGCGCCTTGGTGATCGCCCCGCCGTCTGTGCATGGCAGCGCCTGGGCGCGCCGGCTCGGCGATGCCAGCGATGCCTTCGCGAGTGGCTGGATGCAGTTGCGCGGCGCGCGGCGACGCCGCGGCGTCGACCGCGGCTTCGTGATGTCGGACCACGCCGATTGGCCCGGGCTGCAGCAGACGATTCGAGCCACCGGTGCCGAGCGTGTCATCGTCACCCACGGCTACGAGGCTGTGATGGTTCGGTGGTTGCAGCAGCAGGGCCTGCAGGCGGGCAGTTTCAGCACCGAATACGGCGACGAACCAGAAGATGTCGCAACGCCAGATAGCGACGGCGCGGGCGGTGGCGGCCATGGCGGGTAAGCTCGCGCATCTCTGAATTCCGGATCCGATCATGAAAATCCTGCTGCCCATCGACGGTTCGGCGGCCTCGCTGGCCGCGGTGCACCATGCACTTCGCCTGCAGGCCGATGGTCTGCAAGCGACCTTTGTCCTGGCCAATGTGCAGGTGCACCCGTCGCTGTACGAAATCGTCGTGGCCCACGACGCCGAAGTCCTGTCCGAGGTGCGCCGCGATGCCGGCGCCGACCTGTTGTCCGGCGCCGAAGCGCTGTTGCAGGCGGCCGGCGCGCAGTGGGAAAGCGAGGTCGTCGGCGGTGACCCGGGCAATCTGCTGGTCGAAATGATCGAGAACTATGGCTGCGATGCCGTGGTGATGGGCAGCGGCGCCGGCTCGCCAGGGTCGGTTGCCTCGGCGCTGCTGAAGCATTCACCGGTGCCGGTCACGCTGGTCAAGGTGGTCGACGCCGACGATTGATGCGGCGCTTCGCCGCGTTGTTTCGGGCGCTTGACGCCAGCACCTCGACAGCCGACAAGGTGGCGGCGCTGCGCCGCTATGTCGAGGGTGCCGCGCCGGCTGATGCCGCCTGGGCCATCTATTTTCTGGCCGGTGGCAAGCCGCGCCAGACCGTCTCGACCCGCGTCTTGCGCACGCTCGCCTGCCAACGCGCCGGCATCGACGATTGGCTGTTCGAGGAGTGTTACCAGGCGGTCGGTGACCTTGCCGAGACGATTGCACTGATCCTGCCTCCGCCTGAGCACGCCAGCGATCGTGGGCTTGCCTGCTGGATCGAGGACTGCCTGCTGCCGCTTCGCGAGCTCGCACCGGAGCAACAGGCCGATGCGATCGCCGGCTATTGGAACGAGCTCGATGCCAGTGGCCGCTTTCTGCTCAGCAAGCTGATCGGCGGCGGGTTCCGGGTGGGTGTCAGCAAGCTGCTGGTGCAGCGCGCGCTGGCCGAGCACGCCGAGCTCGATGCGAAGCTGGTCGCTCAGCGCATGATGGGATATACCGACAAGCTGGCCCGGCCCGACGCTGCCGCCTTCGAACGGCTCGTCGCGCCGACACAGGCGCTGGCTAGTGCGGATCTCGCAGTCGCCAGCGGTCAGCCTTTGCCGTTTTTCCTGGCCCACCCGATCGAGCTGGCGACGGCCGACTTCGAATCGAAGCTCGGCCCGAGCAGTGATTGGCAGATCGAATGGAAATACGACGGCATCCGGGCCCAGGTGGTTCGCCAGGGTGGCCAGACCTGGATCTGGTCGCGCGGTGAGGAATTGATCACCGATCGATTCCCGGAAGTAGTCGCGCTGGCGCAGGACTGGCCCGAAGGGACGATCGTCGACGGTGAAATCGTGATCTGGAAAGACGATTCCGCAGCGCCGTTTGCGCTGCTTCAGCAGCGCATTGGCCGCAAGACGTTGACCCGCAAGATCCTGGCCGACCTGCCGGCCGGCTTGATTGCCTACGACCTGCTGGCGTTGGCCGGCCGCGACCTTCGCAACCTGGAGCAATCGCAGCGTCGCGAAGCGCTCGAGCAATTCGCTGACAGCGGCTTGGCCATCGGACTGCGGCTTTCGCCGCTGTTGATCGGCCGCGACTGGAGCGAATTGGCAAGTCTTCGCGAGCAGTCGCGCAGCCGCGGGGTCGAGGGCTTGATGCTGAAGAACCGACGGGCGCGCTATGGTCAAGGGCGCCGCAAGCAGGTCGGGCTCGATGCTGGCACCTGGTGGAAGTGGAAGATCGATCCGCTGAGCATCGACGCGGTGCTGATCTATGCGCAAGCCGGGCACGGGCGCCGTGCCAGCGTCTATACCGACTACACCTTCGCGGTGTGGAACCGGCGGCCGGCCGATGCCGCGGAGGCGCAGGCGGTGGCCGATGCAATCGCCGCGCGGCGCCCGCCGATCGACGGGGCATTGCAACTGGTGCCATTTGCAAAGGCCTACAGCGGACTCACCGATGCCGAATTTGCCCGCGTCGACCGGCAGATCCGCGCCAGCACGGTCGACAAGTTCGGTCCGGTACGAAGTGTGCGGCCGACGCTGCTGTTCGAACTCGGCTTCGAAGGCATCAACCGCAGCGCGCGCCACAAGAGTGGCATCGCGGTGCGCTTCCCGCGCATGCTCCGCATCCGCGACGACAAGCCGTTGCACGAGGCCGACAGCCTGGTCGAACTCGAACTGCTGCTCGCGCTGACCACACGCGCGCCGGAGCCGGCCGGCAAAGCCACCAGTCGTCCGGATCCGCCCGGCCAACCCTAGAATGCCCGCATGCTCGCGCAACGTACCCTGAAATCCATGACGCGCGCAATCGGCGTCGGTGTGCACAGCGGCCAGCGGGTCGAGATGACATTGAAGCCGGCGCCGATCGACAGCGGCATCGTATTTCGCCGCGTCGATCTGCCGCAGGTGGTCGAGATCCCGGTCAGCGCCACCGCGGTCTGCGACACCCGGCTCGCCACTGCCTTGTCGCCTGGCGGCGATCCGGGTGCGCCCAAGGTCAAGACCGTCGAGCACCTGATGTCGGCGTGTTCCGGGCTTGGCATCGACAACCTGATCGTCGACATCACCGCCGAGGAAGTGCCCATTCTCGACGGCTCGGCGGCATCTTTCGTCTATCTGCTGCAAAGCGCCGGGATTGAATTGCAGCAGGCACCCAAGAAGTTCATCCGCGTGAAGCGGCAAGTCGAAGTGCGCGAGGGCGAAGGCAAGCGATTGATGTGGGCCCGCCTGGAACCCTTCGAGGGCTACAAGCTGACCTTCGAGATCGACTTCGATCACCCGGCCGTCAGCCAGACCGGCCAACATGTCGTGTTCGACATGGGCAGCGGCTTGTACAAGCGTGAAATTGCGCGTGCCCGCACCTTCGGGTTCACCAAGGACGTCGAAATGATGCGTTCACGCGGCCTCGGTCTGGGCGGCAGCATGGACAACGTGGTTGTCGTCGATGACCACAAAGTGCTGAATGCCGGCGGGTTGCGCTACGGCGATGAATTCGTCAAGCACAAGATGTTGGATGCAATCGGCGACATGTACATGCTCGGCCATCCACTGATCGGCGCCTACAGTGCGTTCAAGAGCGGTCACGCGTTGAACAATCTGCTGTTGCGTGCCTTGCTCGACACCCCCGACTCCTACGAGATCGTCAGCTTCGACGATGCCGCCAAGGCGCCGCCCGGCCTGGCCGAGCTGGCGCCGGCATGGTGAACCGTGTCGTGTTCGCATTGAATCGATGGTGATTTTTCGCGCGCTGATCTTTCTCGGGCTGCTGGCTGGCTTGTTCTGTTTTGCCCGCTATATCTGGAGCGGCGAAGTTCGCTGGCGCCGCCTCGGTCTGCAGATCATCAGTTGGACGGTGGGTAGCGCCTTGCTGTTCTTTGCGGTCTTGTTCGTGCAGCGGCTCATCGAGATGATGTGAGCCGGCACGCGATCAGGGCATCGTCGCCCAGCCGAAAAACTCGGCGATCTGGGGCAGATGGTCAGCGAAACCGCTGAATGCGTGGTCTCCGCCTTCGAGCAGCGTGATCCGGGCCGACGGATAGCGGGCTGTCATTTCTCGCCAGTCGAGCACCTCGTCGCCCTTGGCGATCAAGGCCCACGTCTGTTGCAGGTTGAACAGATCGGTCGGCGTCATCTGCCGCAGCTCGTCGACATATTCGGCTCGAAATTCGAATGGCTCGGCGCTGTGCCACATCGTTGTGCTGCCGACTGCGCTTGCGAGACCGCGTGCCGGGTCGATGGCCGGATTGATCAGCAGTGTTCGGCAAGCCAGCTCCTCGCCGAGGACCGTCGCATAAAAGCCGCCAAGCGAGCTGCCGACGATCGCGCTGCCGGCCGCCGGCCAACCGGACATCAGGGTTCGAAGCATCGTCAGCGTGGACGCCGGCGAAGCGGGCAGTTGCGGACAGCGCCAGACCACCTCTGGTCGATGCCGGGCAACCCAGTGCGCCATCTGCTGCGCCTTGGTGGAGAGTGGCGACGAGCGGAAACCATGCAGATAAAGCAGGTGAGTGACCGGCACGGCCAGGCGAGGGCCCGTCGATGTCGAGGAATCGGTCTTCATCGGCGGCTCAGCGCGCAGCTTGCCGGGCGGCCAGCCCGTCAAGCAGCCTGGCATGGATGCCGCTGAACCCGCCATTGCTCATGCACAGCAGGTGGTCGCCCGGCCGTGCTGCAGCAAGAATCTTTGCCACCAACTGGTCGATGTCGTCGCTGACCACAACCGGAACTTCCAGCGGTGCCAGCGATTGCGCAGCATCCCAGTCAAGGCCCTTGCTGTGGCAGAAGGCAAGGTCGACTTCTTCGAGTGCCCACGGCAGCTGCGCTTTCATGCTGCCGAGTTTCATCGTATTCGAACGAGGTTCGAAGATGGCCAGAATCCGGGTGCTGATCTGATCGTGCGCACTTTGCAAGGCGTCGAGCTTGCGCCGCAGGCCATTGACCGTGGCATGGATGGCCGTTGGATGGTGCGCGAAATCATCGTAGACGGTGATGCCGCCGACCTCGCCGCGCAGCTCGAGCCGACGTCGCACGTTGCCGAAACTGCCCAGTGCGTTGGCCGCCACTTCGGCGTCGACACCGACGTGTTCGGCCGCCGCGATCGCCGCAAGGGCGTTGAGCTGATTGTGTTCACCGAGCAGATTCCATTCGACGCGGGCAATCTTCATCGAACCCCGCAGGACATCGAATGCCTGCGCTTCGCCACGCGAGCGCAGTTGACCCGGAGCTTCCTTGCGGGCTCCGAACCGCACCACATCGCTCCAGCAGCCCATCTGCAAGACCCGCTGCAGCGCCTCGTCACGGGCATTGACGACCAGCCGGCCAGAGGCCGGAACGGTGCGTACCAGGTGGTGAAACTGCCGTTCGATGGCGGCTAGATCATCGAAGATGTCTGCGTGATCGAATTCGAGGTTGTTCAGGATGGCGGTGCGTGGGTGATAGTGGACAAACTTGCTGCGCTTGTCGAAGAAAGCAGTGTCGTATTCATCGGCTTCGATCACGAACGGTCGGATCGACTGCCCATCCAACTGGCCCAGGCGTGCGGATACGCTGAAATCGACCGGCACGCCGCCGATCAGGAATCCCGGTTGGAGCCCGGCGCATTCGAGAATCCAGGCCAGCATCGCCGAGGTTGTCGTCTTGCCATGGGTCCCGGCGACGGCGAGCACATGCCGCCCAGGCAATACCTGCTCGGCCAACCACTGCGGCCCGCTGGTGTAACGCAATCCGGCATCGAGAATCGCCTCCATCAGCGGATTGCCGCGCGAAACGACATTGCCGATCACGAAGATATCGGGATGCAGCTTCAGCTGATCGGCGCCGTAGCCGTCGATCAATTCGATGCCGAGCGCACGCAGCTGGTCGCTCATCGGTGGATAGACACTGGCGTCGCAGCCGGTCACCCGATGCCCCGACTCGCGCGCCAGTGCGGCCAACCCGCCCATGAAGGTGCCGCAGATGCCGAGGATATGAATGTGCATGGAACGATTCTAGGTTCGTTGAGGGATGAATCGTCCCGTCTACCCCGGTTCTGGGCGCTCGCGATCGATCGTCAGCAGCCCCAGGCAAGTGGCATGCCCGCTTACCACCAGAACCACATGGCGAGCAGTGTCAGCGCCAAGGCAAGCCAGCCGATCTGGTGCCGCAACGGAATATCACCGTCGAACCAGGCGAAGTCGAACCGAGCGTCTGCATCGAGGCGCCCGCTTTGGGCGTCGGCCTGCGCCTGCATGTCGGCAGCCCACTCGCGTTGTCGTTGCAGCCCGGCGTCCTGAGCTTCCAGCCTGCGCTTGATCACTTCGGGTGCTGGCTTGCGGGCATGTGCACGCAGGGCAGGTTCAAGTTCAGCAACTTGTCGGTGCGCTTCTGCCAGGCCGGCCGTGACCAGGGTCGCTCCGCAGTGCGGGCACGACCAGGCTGCTTCGCGCGGCACTGCCGCACCGCAGGCCAGGCAAGCCAGCGCGGTCTTGCGAACCGGTGTGGCATGCACGGCCTGGAGCGTCAGTGCTTGTTCCGGGTCGAGCGAGGCCGCCAGCCGGGCCACGTCGACAACTGCCGGAACCGATTCGCACCAGCGACATTGTCTTGCGTCGGAGTCGAGCTGTGCTCCGCAGTTGATGCAATGAATGGCACCGTCGCGTTGCAGCAGCTTCGTGCGATCCGCCGAACTCATCGGTCGGGTCAGACCTTTCTCGGCCAGAAACTGGGCGAATGTTTGATACGCGCCGTGTCGATTCAGGCAGGCCAGTTGCATCGAGGTGCCCCAGCGTGATCGGTTGTGCACACCGCGCACCGGTCCGCGACAACGTGGGCAGGCAATCGCCGCACTCAGCGTGTTGTGCGGCCGGCGCTGCGCCGAAGCCATCGCGCCGATCAGCTCCAGCAGGCCGGGACCTGACAGGCGCGCCGTTTCGACATCGTCGAACCAGACCAGATCGCAGTCCTGACACACATCGATGGTGACCGTGCTGCCGTAGTGGCCGGCCAGCGGCAGCGCACGCATCGCGACGCCGCAATTGCCGCAGCCCGGCGCGGGCGCAGTCGTCGCGTTCATCGACTGCTGGCTGGCATTCGCCGGCGCGCCGCTGTCTCAGCGTTGCAGCGCCTCGGCGGCTGCCTGCACCGTTGCCGCAATGTCGGCCGCGCTGTGGGCGCCACTGACGAAGCCGGCCTCGTACAAGGCGGGCGCGAAATAGATGCCGCGCTCGAGCATGGCGTGAAAGAACGGGTTGAATCGGTCCTTGTCGGTGGCCATCACGTCGGCATAGTTCTGCGGCAGCTTGGCCGCAAAGAAAAAGCCGAACATGCCACCCTGGCAGTCGCCCACCATCGGCACGCCCGCCTGCGCGGCAGCCCCGATCAAGCCATCGACCAGGCTGCGGGTGCGCGCCGACAGCGCGTCGAAGAAACCGGGCTGCTGGATCTGGCGCAAGGTTTCGAGGCCACACGCGGTGGCAACCGGGTTGCCGGAAAGTGTGCCTGCCTGGTAGACCGGCCCTTGAGGCGCCAGCTGTTCCATGATCGCCCTCGATGCGCCGAATGCCGCCAGCGGCATGCCGCCGCCGATCACCTTGCCGAAAACGCTGATATCGGGTGCAAAGCCAGGCAAGGCTTGCGCATACAGGCTTTGGGCGCTGCCCAACGCTACCCGGAACCCCGACATCACTTCATCGAAGACCAGCAGTGCGCCATGCCGTGTACACAGCTCGCGGAGCAACTTCACGAATGGCACGCTGGCGCGGACGAAATTCATGTTGCCGGCGATCGGCTCGATCATCACGCAGGCGATGCTGTCACCGTGCATGGCAAATGCTTCCTCGATCTGCTCGAGGTTGTTGTATTCGAGAACCAGCGTGTGTTGGACGACCTCCGCCGGAACGCCCGCACTGGTCGGATGACCGAAGGTGGCGAGACCCGATCCGGCCTTGACCAGCAAGGCATCGGCATGGCCGTGGTAGCAGCCTTCGAACTTGATGAACTTGCTGCGCCCGGTTGCCCCGCGGGCCAGTCGCAGCGCACTCATGCAGGCTTCGGTGCCGGAGCTGACCAGCCGCACCTGCTCGATGCTCGGAACCAGCTTGATGATCTCTTCGGCCAGTTCGATTTCGCGCTCGGTTGGTGCGCCGAACGACAAGCCGTCAACGACGGCCCGCTGGACTGCCTCGATCACGGCCGGGTGGCCATGGCCGAGAATCATCGGTCCCCAGGATCCGATGTAATCGATGTAGCGACGGCCTTCCGAATCAGTCATGTAGGCGCCGGCAGCGCTGCGAATGAAACGCGGCACGCCGCCGACCGCACGAAAGGCACGGACCGGCGAATTGACGCCACCAGGGATGACGCGGCGGGCGCGGTCGAACAGGGCTTGATTGCTCATCGAATGACGGGATCAGTGAATCTGGCGCGAGCCGTGGGGGGAGTCGCCGTCGCTCGGTTCGTCTGGCGAGCCTTCTTCATCATCGCCTGGTGGCAGGGCCCAGAAAAAGCGATCCGGGACCACATTGCCCATGCCGGGCCGAAATCCGGCGTCCAGCGCCTGGTCGAGAAAAGTCAGGGCTTCGCCAACCGCCGGTTGCAGTTCAGCGCCGGATGCCAGCAGGGCCGCCAGCGCGGCCGACAAGGTATCGCCGGCCCCGACAAAGCTGACATCGAAGCGTTCGAACTTTTCGCCGGTGATGGCGCCTTGCGGTGACGCCAGCACATTGTCCAGATACTGGTCGGGCGACTTCGAACTTGAGACCAGCACGCTGGTCACGAGCACGAAACGAGTTCCGTGTTCACCGGCCGCGACTGCCAGTTCGCGCGGCGAAGCCGGCCGCTCGTTGTCCCAATCGGGTAGCAGAAAATCAGTCAGGGTCTGGTGATTGCCGACCAGCACTTCGGTTTGCGGCAGCACCAGTTCACGAAATGCATCGAGGTAGGCCTGCTGCGAATCTTCCTCGACCCATGACAGGTTCGGCATGTAGGCAACGAGCGGAACGTCGGGGTAGTCGCTCAGCACTTCGGCCACCGCACTGACGCATTCGGCGGTGCCGAGGAAGCCGACCTTCCAGGCCGTGATCGTCACGTCCTCGAGGATGCTGCGCGCTTGCTCGACGACGATGTCCGGGTCGATCGCATGATGGTCGAAGATCTCGGCGGTGTCGCGAATCACCAGCGCCGTGACGACGGGCAGCGCATGCGCACCCATTGCCGAAACCGTGACGACATCGCCGGCGACGCCGCCGGCTCCACTTGGATCGCTGGCATTGAAACTGAGGACACAGGCCGGTGGCGGCGACTCCTGCAGGAGATCGTCGGCAGCGTCGCTGGCGGGGGAGGGGCTTTCTGAGCTCATTGGCTGCGGCGTCCGGTTAAACAGCAGTGGCAAGCGGCGACGGCGACCGAGGCTGGTAGGAAATGTGGGTACTGTTGTGCGGGTGTCGATCAGGATCAGGTTTCGCCCCGAGGGGCATCGCTACAATCGCGACCCATTGTAGTGACGCAAAGAACGCCAAGTGACCGAGCCTCGAACCTGGATGTGCCTGATATGCGGCTGGATATATGACGAAGCCGCTGGAGACCCGGAGCACGGTATCAACCCGGGCACGGTATGGGCCGATATACCGATGAACTGGACCTGCCCTGAGTGTGGAGCGCGCAAGGAAGACTTCGAGATGGTCGAAATCTGACACCTTTCGCGCTGGCATCGCGCGCCGGCCGGTGTGGTCTTTCGTAGGAATGCCAGCATGAACCTCCCAGCGGACGAAGCGACAACCAGCCAGGATCCCCCGGCGGCCGGTGGTGGCGTGAAGGTGCTGGTGATCGACGACAGCAATACGATCCGTCGCAGCGCCGAAATTTTCCTGAAACAGGCTGGCCACGAAGTGTTGCTCGCCGAGGATGGTTTCGATGCCCTGGGCAAGCTGATCGACCATGGCCCTGACCTGGTCTTCTGCGACATCCTGATGCCGCGCCTCGACGGTTATCAGACCTGCGCCATCATCAAGCGCAATCCGCGCTTCGTCGACCTGCCGGTCATCATGTTGTCGTCCAAGGATGGCTTGTTCGACAAGGCGCGGGGTCGCCTGGTCGGTTCGCAGGACTACCTGACCAAGCCGTTCACCAAGGAACAGCTGTTGCAGGCAGTGCAGACTTATTGCCCGGCCGCGCAGCGCAGCGACATGCAGGATTCGTGATGGCGATCGAGAAGATCCTGCTCGTCGACGATTCCAGAACCCAGTTGCACCACCTGAGCGAACTGCTTGGGCAGCACGGCTTTCGGGTCAGCACGGCCGACAACGGCGATGACGCGCTGCGCGAGCTCGACGAAAACCGGCCCGATCTGGTCTTGATGGATGTCGTCATGCCCGGGCAAAACGGTTTCCAGTTGACGCGACGCATCACACGCGACCCGCGTTATGCCGGCTTGCCAGTCATCATGTGCACCAGCAAGCATCAGGAGACTGATCGACTTTGGGGTTTGCGTCAGGGTGCGATCGATTACGTCGTCAAACCGGTCAATGTCGCCGATCTGGTGGCGAAGATCCGTCGCTGCGGCTGAAGCGGCCTTCACTCGAACCTGCCGATGGCCAACCCGGGATCCCCAGCTGCAGCGCCTTTGGGCTCGTTCGATCCGTCGTCCCTGACAAAAAAGGAGCTGCGCGAGCGCAGCTGGCTGGCCGTCGAGTGTTCCGGTTGCGGCCTGCTGCTGCCGCTCGCCGAGGCCGGTGAGATATCGCCATTCACCAGCTGCATCGATGTACCGCACACCCGCTCGTGGTTTCTTGGCGTTGCCAATCTTCGCGGTCAGTTGCACGGCGTGGTCGATCTGCCAGGCTTTCTGGGTTTGGTGCCATTGGCCGGCGCGCCGCCAGTCGCCGGTTGGATGATTGCACTGAACTCTCGCCTGGAGGCGAATTGCGCGCTGCGCGTCGATCAATTGGCCGGTCTCAGAAGAGAGGACGAAATGGTTGCGGTTGACGCCGACGCCTTCGCGCCGCAGCGGCCCGCAATGCCGCGCTTCGCCGGCCTTCGTTATCGGGAAGTCGCAGACCCGGTGCGGATCTGGCAGGAGATCAGCCTGGCCGAATTGGCGTCGGACGCCCATTTTCTCGACATTCTCGCGCGGCCGTAGCGTTCGCTTACTGATGCGTTCTCAGGTAAACACATCCGTCGCCCGATATCCCGCATGCAGGGAGAACGTATTGCAGCCACCGACATGAGTTCGTCCGATCCGACCGATGCGCGCCCCGGCGTGAACAGTGCGGCGCCTGCGTTGCGCGGTACCCGCCTGGACATCACGGCCGGTGATACCGAGACGCACGAACCGACCACCCCTGGGCCCATCGACCCGATCAAGCGGCCGCAAGGCCGCCGCTTGAAGCCGGCCAGGGTCACTGCCGATGCGTCGTCCGGTCTGGCGAAAGCGTACGACGACGCCTCGATCGATGTCGACGAAGAGGCTGATGCGCAAACGGTTCGGGGCGAAGCCAGCCGGCTGCCGTTGATCGGCGGCTGGTCAGCTGCGATGCAGCAGCGTTTGCTGACCGCGCTGGTCGTGCTTGGCGCGGTCGGGTTGGTCGGCTTGTTGATCCTGGATGCGGTGCAGTGGCAGCGTTCGCCTTCGGCGGCCGCTGTCAGCGCGCAGGCGCAGCTGCACACGCAGCGCCTGGCCAAGGCGGCTTCGCAATCGACGGACGGCAACACGGCCGCGCTCGATCAATTGCAAGGGAGTGCGAAGTCACTGGATCGCGCGATGGACGGACTGATCGCCGCCTTCGCTGCGCACGGTGAGACCGAATCGCCGGTGCTGAAAGCGGCCTTGTCGCGCACGCAGGCGATGCAGGCCAATGTCGCGACACTTCTTGCACAGCGCGCCTCGCTGGTGCAGTCTGCCGATCTGATGCTGGCCATCGAGCGCCAGGCCATGGTGCTGCAGGAAGGCGTCGAGGGTGTCTCTGCCCTGAAACTTCAGCAAGGCGCAGCGGCTGCCGAGCTGGCGGCAGTTGGCCAATTGATGATGCTGAGCCAGCGCATTCCCTATGGCGTCAGCCGTTTGCTGACTGCCAAGGGTGTGAACCGTGATCGGCTGGTGACACTCGGCAAGGACTTGAGTGTTTTCCGTGCCTTGCTGGAGGCTCTGATCACTGGCAGCGCTGAACTGCGCCTGTCCGCACCGCGTGACCGATTGCAGCAGGAACGGCTGGCGGCGTTGTTGAAGCAGTTCGAGCTGCTGCAGGACCCGGCGTCGTCGCTGTTGAACAAGTTGCAGGCGCTGTCGGCCGCGCGCGTCGCGCAATCTGCCATCCTGGCCGACAGCGAAGCGCTCGGTCCGCAGCTCGAAACGATTGCGGGGCAACTGGCGGGTGGCTCGGATCGCGTCTGGCCGCTCTATGCGATGGCTGCCTGCGCGGTACTCCTGCTGTTGGGCGGTCTGGGCTGGCTGCGCTTGTTCGTGGTCCGACAGCACCAACGAGCCGCACTGGCCGATTCGCAACGCATCGTCGCGCAGCGACTGCAATCGGAAGCCAGGCGCAGCAATGACGCCAACCAGACCGCGATCCTGCGCCTGATGAACGAATTGCAGGCGGTTGCGGAAGGTGACTTGACCCAGCAGGCCACGGTTACCGAAGACATCACCGGTGCGATTGCCGATTCGGTGAACTACACGGTCGAGGAGTTGCGCTCGTTGGTGGCGCAGGTGCAGGGCACCGCGGCGCGCGTGACCGATACCACCGGACAGGTCGAGACGACTTCGGTCGAGTTGCTGGCCGCATCGGCCGAGCAGCTGCGGGAAATCCGTGATACCGGCGAGGCCGTACTGCAGATGGCCGGGCGGATCGTCCAGGTGTCGGCGCAGGCGCAGCTGATGTCGCATGTGGCCCAGCAGTCACGGGCTGCGGGCGATCGCGGATCGACTTCGGTGCAGGCGACGATCGGCGGCATGCACGTGATCCGCGACCAGATCCAGGATACGTCCAAGCGCATCAAGCGGCTCGGCGAGTCGTCGCAGGAGATCGGCGAAATCACCGAACTCATCTCCGACATCACCGAGCAGACCAACGTGCTGGCCTTGAACGCAGCGATCCAGGCCGCGTCTGCCGGTGAGGCCGGCCGAGGTTTCTCGGTGGTTGCTGAAGAGGTGCAGCGTCTGGCCGAGCGTTCGGCCGATGCCACGCGGCAGATTGCCGCGCTGGTGCGCACCATCCAGGTCGATACCCAGGATGCGGTGGCGGCGATGGAGCGTTCGACTCAGGGCGTGGTCGAGGGCACGCGGTTGTCGGATGCGGCAGGGGCTGCGCTGTCGGATATCGATGGCGTCTCGCGTCGCTTGTCCGAACTGATCGAAGGGATTTCGACTCAGGCATTGCAAGAGGCCGATACTGCCAACGTGGTGGCCACCAATATTCAGCACATTCTGGCCGTGACCGAGCAGACTGGCGAAGGGACGCGCTCGACCGCGCGCATGGTCCGCGAGTTGTCGCAGACAGCCGACGAGTTGCGCCAATCGGTTGCGCGCTTCAAGATCGTCTGATCCAGCATGAACCTTCCCGTTCAGTCCCACCTCCAACCCGGCGACATGGCAATTTCGGATCCCGCTGAAGCGGCCGCGCCGATGGCCGGTCGAATCGACGATCCGAGTTCACTGGCCTGGGTGCATGGCGAATTGCGAACTACCTTGGCGTCAGCGCAGAAATTGCTGCGCCGGTATTTGCGCGAAAGTGAATCGCATGCCGGCTCGGACGTCTCGGCACGCGAGTTGGGCAGCCTGCGCCAGGCGCGTTCGCTGATCCATCAGGCTGTCGGTGCCACCACCGTGATCGGCGCCACGGCGGCCACCAAGGTGCTTTCGGCCAGCGAGGCGGCGCTGCGCTGGGCGCTCGACAAGCCGATACGGCTCGACGCAGCGCTGGTCGAACACATCGAGCAGGCATCCTTCGCGGTGGTCGACTACCTGGGTCGCGAATTGAGTGGCCAACCGGTGCCTGCACTGTGGATGTTCCCGCAGATGCGGGTCCTGCTCGAAACGGCTGGTGCCGAACGTGTGCATCCTGCCGACCTGTGGCAGCGAGCCTGGCATTGGCGGGAGATCGCCATCGATCCCGCGGTTGTGCCGCGGCCGGTCGATGAACGCAGTCTGAGCGCCTTCGAACAATTGACCCTTGCCAACATCAAGACGCCGAGCCCGCTGATCGTGGCGCGCATCAGCGATCTCTGCGCCGGCCTCGCTCTGGCCTCGTCGGGTTCGGATGAGCGGCTGATTCACACCGTCTGGCAACTCGCGGCCGCAGTCTTCGAGGCATTGGCCAAGGACCTGCTGCAGGCCGACGTATTCAGCAAGCGGCTGGCGTCGCGGCTGCTTTCGTTGCTGCGTGGCCTGTTGCGTGGCCAGGAAGGCAACCAGGCGTCCTTGCAGCTGCTGGCGCACGATCTGTTGTTCTTCTGTGCGCAGAGTGTGTCCCCCGATGCGGCGCGGCCAGCGCCTCGTCTTGTGGCGGTTCGCAACGCGTATGCGCTGGCCGACGAGCAGAAGATCGACTACCTGCGTAGTCCGCTGGGCAGCTTTGATCCGGCACTGGTGGTGCAGGCGCGCAAACGGGTGGCTTCGGCGAAGACGGTGTGGTCATCGATTGCCGGAGGCGAGGTCCATCACCTGCCCGCTCTGGGCGAAACTTTCAGTCTGGTCGCGGACTCATTGCGCCGCCTGTTTCCCGAAGGTGCGCTGCTGGCCGATCAGCTGGAGCATTGCGCTGCTCAAGCGCGCGGCGATGGCGAAGTGCCGACCGTCGGCCTGGCGATGGAGGTGGCGACTGCCTTGTTGTACGTGGAGGCCGCGCTCGAAGAGAGTGAATTCGCCACGCCCGACCCGGTACGGCCGATCGCTCGACTGGCCGATCGGATTGCCAACCTGCGCGCTGGTGGTCGCGCCCAGCCACTCGAAGCGTGGATCGAGGACCTGTATGGCCGGGTTGCCGACCGACAGACTCTGGGTACCGTGGTTCAGGAGCTGCGGGTTTCGATGGCGGCTGCAGAGCAGTTGCTCGATCGCTACTTCCGCGATCAGTCCGATGTCGCGGCATTGCGGCCGGTCCCGGCAATCCTTCAATCGATGCGTGGGGTGCTGGCGGTGCTGGGGGTCGAGCACGCCGCGTCTGCGTTGCAGCACATGCGTTCGCAAACCGAGGCCCTGCTCGGTGCAACTCCGCTGCAGCCGACGCCTGAGGAGTTGCAACAGCTCGCAGGCAATGTCGGGGCGTTGGGCTTCCTGTTCGACATGCTGGCCGTGCAGCCTGCGCTGGCCAAGGCGATGTTCCGCTTCGACATTGAGAGCGGCCGGCTTCTGACGGCGACCGACGCTTCTCCGGCAGCTCCGGCAGCTCCGAACGAAGCCGTCGACCCGGTTGCGGTGCCATTGCCCGTTCTCGACGATGCACTCGCTGCCGGGGCTGCGACAACGCATGAAGCGACCGATCGCCTGGCGGTACCCGAATCGATCGAGTCGAGGGTCATCAATGCTGGCGAGCCCTTCGAACCCTTGTTGCCTGAGCCTGAGCCCGAGCCTGAGCCCGAGCCGGATACATGGTCGGCCGCAGATCCTGAACTGGCCGCCATCTTCACCGAGGAAGCCGCTGAATTGTTGCAAGCCGCGCGCGCCGATCTGCAGGTCTGGCGTGATCACGCGGTCGACCCGAGCGGCGCCGGCGACGCGGCCACCTTGACCGCGCTGCGCCGCTGTTTTCACACCCTCAAAGGTAGTGCGCGGATGGTGGACCGCTTCGATATCGGCGAGCTGGCCTGGGATGCGGAACAGCGCTACAACGCTCGCCTGGCGGACGAGCCCGCCGAGCTGGATGACGAGTCGGATGCCGGCTTGCGCGACTGGTCGTCCAGGCTGCTGGATCGGATCGACAACATGATGGCGCGCGGTCAGGCCGCGGCAGCACCCGAGCCTGCGCACAAGGGCACAACAGACACGGGTGTCCCCGATGTCGGGCCATTCGAGACCACTGCGCCACTGCTCGATCTGGAACTGGATCAAGGATTTACCGACGAAGTCGACCTCGACATCACCGTGCCGGGCGAGCTCGATTTCGATTTGTCGTGGGCCGATTCATTGCGGCAACCGGTGGCTGCGATGCCGGTCGATGCGGTGATCGAAGCCATCGCCGATCCGGAGCTGGAGCCCGACGAGTCGTTCGTTGCATCGGGATCGGCCGAGGGTTTGGCGCAGCCGCTCGGCCTGCCACCCGATCTGCCGAGTGCTGCCGACCTCGATCTGCACTTCGATTCAGCCGCACCGCCTGCCAGCAGCGGGTCGCTGTTCTGGAACGATTCGGTCAAACCCGTTCCAAGTTCGGCTCAGCCCGCGCGCGTCTCGTCGGAAATCACCGTCGAAGACATCGGCCGCTCGCGGTTGCAGCCGCCAACGCCGCCGGGCGAGGACTTGTCGTTCCTGACCCTCGACCTGTCGGATGGTCCGGCCGATGACGTCCCGCTTGGGTTCAACGACGATCTGTTTGCGCGCGGCTTACCCGACTTGTCGATCGACTCTGGATTGCTGTTTGCCGAGCCTGACCTGCCGCTCGAACCGGTTGCAGTTCCTGCCGTCAGCGAAATCGATCCTGCCGAAGATCCCGGCGTGCTGGACCTGTTCGACGGCTTCGACGCGCCGGCATCGGCACCGCCGCCACCACCGCCGCTGGCGCAAACGCCAATCGATGTTCCGGCAGCTGTGGATTTTGTCGATCTCGCGCTCGATGCGCCGGCGTTCTTCGAAGCAGAGCCACTGCCGCCTGTCGAGCCGGACTTCAGCGCTGCTGCGATTGCCTTCGAGGTGACCGACTGGCCGGTGCCCGAGCAAGCCGCCGCTCCGGACGAGGACATCGCGGCGGCGCTGCCAGCGATCGACGATCAACCGGCTGCCGCCGATGGCACGGCGTTCGAAGCCGAGCCGGCTGTGGCAAACGAATGGCCAAGCTTCGCCCCGGCTGAGCCACTGGTCGAGCAGCTTGCTCATGTCGACCCCGATCAGAACGCTGACTCGTTCAACAACAACTGGCAGCCAGTCGAGCCTGTACCCGAACTCGATCACGACTCGCCGGTTGAAGCGTTCACCAATCCGCCGGTCGACACCGGTTGGACAGCGCCGTTGCCGCAGTCCGCAGTCAGCGCCGCGCAATCGACTGCAGGTGACTTCTGGAATCCCGAGCCCTGGTCTGCATCGGCGCCCGAGTTCATCGCCAACCCGCCGTTCCAGCAGGCGGCTCCACCGGCCTGGGGCAATTTCGAATCGTTTGCGGGCGCCGATCAGCTGCCGGCGGTTGAGCCCAACGCGCCGTGGATCGAAGAGGTCAAGGCAGTCGGGACTTTGCAGGTGCCGATTTCGTTGTTCAATACCTTTCTCGGCGAAGCGGACGAATCGTCGCGTCTGCTTTGCACCGAGCTGGCCGAATGGGCGATGGACAGCTCATCCCCGGTTCCTGAATCGGCGATCGGTCGCGCCCAGGAACTGGCCGCCGGTTCAGCCACCGTCGGCTTCACCGAATTGAGTGATCTGGCGCGCCAGCTCAAGGCCGCCTTGCTGCGCGAGCAGACGCTTGGACTGGGCGGCGCGGTTTGCGATCCGGAAGATGGCCGACTGTTCAGCGATGTGGCGGAAGACACCCGACTGCTGCTGCACCAGTTTGCCGCGGGATTTCTCAAGTCTCCGGCGCCTGAATTGCTGCAGCGGCTGCGTGATCACGAGCAGATCTGCGAGCAGCGGCGGGTTGTCTTCGAGCCGCCTCCCGCCACCGCGCAACCACAGCCGTCGGCCGATCTGCCAGCGCCAGCGGCCGATTGGCTGGCTGACATCGACTTTGAAGACCGTGTCGATGGCGAGCTGTTCCCGATCTTCGAGGAAGAGGCGCAGGATCTGTTGCCGCAACTGGCCTCGGCCTTGCGCGAATGGGCCCAGCAACCCGACCAGCGAGACGGTGCCGATGCGGCAATGCGCCACCTGCATACGTTCAAGGGCGGCGCGCGCCTGACCGGCGCGATGCGGCTCGGAGAAATCGCCCATCGGCTCGAATCGCGCATCGAAGAACTGACTGCTGGTTTCGCGCTGCCACAGCGCAGCGAGATTGATGCATTGCTGAACGGCAGCGACGCGATGCAGCGGGCTTTCGAAGGTCTGCGTGACAAGGGCGTTGCGGCCTACCCTGCCACCGAGGCGCGGCCAATTGAACGGTCAATGGCGCCAGCCCTTGAGCCCGTCGCGCTCAGCTCCGAACTGGTCGACGTTTCGATCGATCGCGTCGCCGAGCCACTCGCCCCGATGTTGGAAAGACCGGTCGGAACGACGGATAGCTTCGGCATCGATTGGGCGCGCTTCCAGCGTCCGGCGCCCGCTGCGCCGGCTGCGGCGCGTGTCAGCGTGGCCAGTCAGCAGGCATCGGTCAGGATTCGTTCTTCGCTGCTTGAGCGCATGGTCAATCAGGCCGGCGAAGTCAACATGTCGCGCGCGCGCATCGACGTCGAGATGGGCCAGGTGCGCGGCGCCATCGGTGAACTGGGGGCGAATGTCGATCGCCTGCGCCAGCAGCTGCACGATATCGAATTGCAGGCCGAGATGCAGATGAGTTCGCGCAACGAATCGGCGCGTGCCGCGTCGGCTGCCTTCGACCCGCTGGAGATCGATCGCTTCACGCGGCTGCAGGAGCTGGCTCGCATGATGACCGAGTCGGTCAACGACGTCGCCACCGTGCACCGCTCGCTGAAGCGCAACCTGCAGCGCACCGAGGACGAACTGGCCGCGCAGACCCGGCTCACCCGCGACCTGCAGTCCGATCTGTTGCGCACCCGCATGGTCGAATTCGACACGCTGGCCGAACGGCTTCACCGGGTGGTCCGTCAGGCCGCGGCCGAGTCGGGCAAGCTGGTCGAGTTGCAGATCTCCGATGGCAAGATCGAGCTCGATCGGAGTGTGCTCGATCGTTTGACACCGGCCTTCGAACACCTGCTTCGCAATGCCGTGATTCACGGGCTCGAATTGCCGGATACCCGACTCGCCGCCGGCAAGCCGGCTACCGGCCACCTGCAGGTACGCCTGCACCAGCAAGGCAACGAAGTCAGCATCGAGGTGGTCGACGACGGTGCCGGGCTCGACATCGAACGCATCCGTGGGCGTGCTCGCGAGCTTGGCGAGCCGGTGATCGACGGCCAGGAATCGGAGCTGATCTTCAACCCAGGATTCTCGACCGCCAAACGCCTTACCGAGTCGTCGGGCCGCGGCGTCGGTCTGGACGTGGTGCGCAACGAATTATTGGCGATCGACGGTCAGATCGAGGTTTCGAGCTCGGCTGGCCAAGGCTGCCTGTTCTCGATGCGGCTGCCGCTGACCACCGCGACCACCCAGGTTCTGATGCTGCGATGTGGCGATCTGAGCGTGGCGGTGCCGGCCACCTTGGTCGAGCGGGTTCGACGCGTTTCGGAAGATGAGTTGGCGCAGGCACAGGCGGTCGGCTCGTTTGTGGATGGTGAACACCGGATGCCGTTCTTCTGGCTCGGCGCGCTGCTGTTGAGCAGCAGCGGCAGCACCGAGCCGTTCGGCCGGACCCGACCGTTGGTGGTCGTGCACAGCGGCAAGAACCGGCTGGCCCTGCAGGTCGACGAGGTGCTCGGCCAGCAGGAGGCGGTGGTCAAGAACCTGGGTCCGCAACTGTCGAGGCTGCCCGGACTGGCCGGCATGAGCATGTTGGCATCGGGTGCGGTGGCGCTGATCTACAACCCGGTCGCGCTGGCCGCCGAATATGCCGACTCCGCGCGCGGACTGGCGTTGCGGCCTGGGCCGCTGCTGCCGCTGGACGGGATTTCCGAGCGGCCGCCGCTGATCCTGGTGGTTGACGATTCATTGACCGTGCGCCGTGTCACCCAGCGTCTGCTGCTGCGCGAGGGCTTCCGGGTCGAGTTGGCCAAGGATGGCATCGAAGCACTCGAGCAGATTGCGCAGGACATGCCGCAGCTCGTCCTGAGTGATATCGAGATGCCGCGCATGGACGGTTACGAGCTGGTCGAGAAATTGCGTGCCAACCAGCTGACCGCCGACTTGCCGGTGGTGATGATCACCTCGCGGATTGCCGACAAGCACCGCGTCCATGCCGAATCGCTCGGCGTGGCCTGCTACCTCGGCAAGCCTTATGGCGAAGCCGAGTTGCTCGGCGCGGTACGCGATTGCCTGCAACGCGTCAGCGTTGCTTGACGACCGCGTAGCGCTGCAAGGTGCGCTGGCGCGCCTGGTCGTGGCGCACGATCGGGGCCGGGTAGTCGCGGCCCAGCTCGATGCCCGCTGCGTCCAGATCGGCCAAGGCGGCTGATCCGGGTTCGTGCAGTGCAGCGGCGGGGAGCCCGGCCAATTGCGGCAGGTAACGGCGGATGAAGGCGCCGTCCGGATCGAATTTCCGGCTTTGGCTGATCGGGTTGAAGATCCGGAAATAAGGCTGTGCATCACAACCGCTGGAGGCGGCCCACTGCCAGCCGCCGTTGTTCGCGGCGAGGTCGAAGTCGTTCAGATGGACGGCGAAATAGCGCTCGCCCCAGCGCCAGTCGATGCCCAGGTCCTTGATCAGGAAGCTGGCGACCACCATGCGCAGGCGGTTGTGCATGTAGCCGGTGCGGTTGATCTGTGCCATTGCGGCGTCGACCAGCGGGTAGCCGGTGCGCCCTTCACACCAGGCGGCGAAATCGGCCTCGGCCGTCGGACCGGATTCCCAGACGATGGCGTCGTAGGCCGGCTTGAACGCCGAATCGATCACGTGCGGATGGTGGTGCAGCACCTGATGGTAGAAGTCGCGCCAGATCAACTCGGACAACCAGGTTGCAGCGCCCGGCGACCCGGCCTCGGCTCGGCGCTGTGCCTCGCGCGCCAGAGCGCGGATCGAGATCGTGCCGAAACGCAGGTGCACCGACAGGTAGCTCGGGCCCCTGCGTGCCGGGAAATCGCGCGTCTCCTGGTAGTTGTCGATGCGGCTCAGAAAGTCGCGCAACTGCTCCTGCGCGCCGCTGCAGCCGACTGGGATCGGCAACTCCGACAGGTTGCTCGGCTCAAAACCGAACTGCGCCAACGGCGCAATGCCGACTTCGAGTCCGGCCGGTGCCGCAGCCAGGGCGCCCACGTGTCGTTCGACCGGGTAAGCCTGCAGGTAAAAGGCATCGACCTTGTTCAACCAGGCCTTCTTGTAGGGGGTGAAAACGCTGTACGGCGCACCGGCCTGTGTCAGCAGTTCGCTGCGTTCGAAGACGACATGGTCCTTCACGGTATGGAATGCACGCTGATCGGCGGCCAGGCGCTCGCGCACGGTCGCGTCCCGGGCCAGCGCAGCAGGATCGTCGTCGTGGCTGGCGATCACGGCATCGACCTGCAAGCGGGTCGCCAGTGCCGTGATCTCGTCTATCGCCTTGCCGTGGCGAACGATCAATCGAACGTCGATGCCGGGATTCGCGCGCGCCAGCGCGGCGTCGAGTTCGAGCAGGCTGCCATGGATGAATTCGACCCGTCGATCGGCGCGTGGCAGGCCATCGAGAATGTCGGTATCGAAAACGAACACACACCACACTTGCGTGGCGCTGGTCAACGCCCGGTGCAGGGCCGCGTTATCGGTGATACGGAGGTCGCGCCGGAACCACATCAGCGCAGAGTTCAAAGGCTTGACCATGAATGCAGTGTGCAACAGCCGCACAGGTGCGCTGCATGAAAATCCCCCAAACCAGCTCGGGGGCGGCAACAATCGCTCGAACGATCCCACACAACGATTCCCCGAATAAAATCAGCCAATGCCCGACGCCGGAGTCAATTTCACCAACCAGTTCCTGATTGCCATGCCCGGCACGGGTGGGGATATCTTCGCCGGCACCGTGGTCTATCTGTGTGAGCACACCGACAAGGGCGCGCTGGGTCTGGTGATCAACAAGCCGATCGATATCACGCTGAAAAACCTGTTCGACAAGGTCGAATTGCCGCTCGAGCGCGACGATCTGGCCCAGACACCGGTCTTTTTCGGCGGTCCGGTACAGACCGAGCGCGGATTCGTTCTGCACGAGCACGAAGAATCGGATCAAGCCCGCTACAGTTCGTCATTGAAGATCCCCGGCGGCCTCGAGATGACGACCAGCAAGGATGTGCTCGAAGCGCTGTCGAACGGTGCAGGTCCGAAGAAGATCCTGGTGACGCTGGGTTACAGCGGCTGGGGCGCCGGCCAGCTCGAAGACGAAATGGGCCGCAACAGCTGGATCAACGTGGCCGCCGCACCCGACATCATTTTCGATACACCGGTCGAGCAACGCTACGACAAGGCCTTGTCGCTGCTCGGCATCGATGTACACATGCTCAGCCAGGAAACCGGCCACGCATGAAGCAGCCCCCGGCTCCGCCTCGGACCGCTGCCACTGTTGCGTCCGCACCAGCCCCGTTGTCTTATCTGGCATTCGACTATGGGATACGCCGCGTCGGCACCGCCACCGGCAACACCCTGACCCGTCGCGCGCAGGCCTTGCGCACGATTTCCCTCGAAGGCGATGCGCGGTTCGCGGCGATCGGTGCGCTGGTCGGCGAGTGGCAACCGGCCGGTTTGGTGGTCGGCATACCGTTTCATCCGGATGGTGCGTCGCACGAGAATACGCACCGCGCGCGTCGATTTGCACGTCAGCTGCAAGGCCGCTTCGGCTTGCCGGTGCACGAGGTCGACGAGCGCTACAGCACCACCGAGGCCCTCAGCGAGCGGGCGGGCGATGTCGATGCGGCATCTGCTGCGATCATCCTCGATCAGTTTCTGAACGGCTTGCCACAGCCGGATCAAGACGCAGGGGAGTCGAATGCAGCCTGAAGCGCCGTCCACCACCGCGATCCCGCGTTTGCAAGGCCGGGCTTGAGATGATCGCCCGCTCGCTCGACGCCGAAGCGCTGTACCAGAAACTGCTGGTCGGCGTTCGCGAGCTGATGGTTGCCGATGCGGTGCTGGTCGGCATCTGGTCGGGTGGTGCCTGGCTGGCCGAACGCCTGCAGCGTGATTTGCTTTTGCCCGGCGAATGCGGCGTGATCTCGAGTACCTTGCACCGGGATGACTTCGGCTCGCGCGGGCTCGCCGCCGGTGCCGATCCGACCCGCTTGCCCTTCGAGATCGAGGGGCGTCGAATCGTGCTGATCGACGACGTGCTCGATACAGGCCGAACGGTGCGCGCGGTGCTGAATGAATTGTTCGACTTCGGCCGCCCCGCCAGTGTGGCGCTTGCCGTGCTGGTTGATCGCGGCGGTCGCGAGTTGCCGATCCATGCGGCCTTCAGCGCTGAAACCATCGATCTGCCCTCCGATCGTCGGCTCTCGCTGGCTCGCGACGAGGCGGGGCGCCTGAGTTTCGACGTCCGCTGATGCTGTCCAGACGCAATCCCCAGCTCAACGCGCATGGCGAGTTGATCCATCTGCTGTCGATCGAAGGTTTGCCGCGTGCGGTGATTCACCAGATTCTCGATACCGCCGGCAGCTTTCTCAGCGTCAACGACCGCGAGGTCAAGAAAGTGCCGTTGCTGCGTGGCAAGAGCCTTTTCAACCTGTTCTTCGAAAACAGCACCCGCACCCGCACGACCTTCGAAATTGCCGCCAAGCGGCTGTCGGCTGATGTCATCAACCTCGACATTTCGCGCTCGTCGACAGCCAAGGGCGAGAGTCTGCTCGATACGATTGCCAACCTGTCGGCGATGCACGCCGACATGTTCGTGGTGCGCCATGCCGAAAGCGGCGCGCCGTACCTGATCGCGCAGCACGTGGCGCCGCACGTGCGGGTCGTCAATGCCGGTGATGGGCGACATGCCCATCCGACGCAGGGCCTGCTCGACATGTACACGATCCGCCATTACAAGAAGGATTTCACCGGCCTGACTGTGGCGATCGTCGGCGATATCGTCCATTCGCGCGTTGCGCGTTCCGATATCCACGCGTTGACGACACTTGGCGTCCCCGAGATTCGAGCGGTCGGTCCTAAAACCCTGGTTCCGGCCGATTTCCGCGAGATGGGAGTGCGCGTGTGCCACGACATGGCCGAAGGCATTCGCGGTGCCGACGTGATCATCATGTTGCGACTGCAGAACGAGCGCATGAGCGGCGCGATGCTGCCGAGCGCAGGCGAATTTTTCAAAAGCTATGGCTTGACGCCAGAGAAGCTGGCATTGGCCAAACCCGATGCCATCGTGATGCATCCAGGCCCGATCAACCGCGGTGTCGAAATCGATTCCGCGGTCGCCGATGGAAACCAGAGCGTGATCCTGCCGCAGGTCACCTTCGGCATCGCGGTACGGATGGCCGTGATGTCGATCATCGCCGGCAACAGTGCATGAGATCGGCCCGCTCGAATCTGCGACGCGTTACCGGGAGGCCGGCATGAATGTGCTGATCCGCCATGGCCGGGTGATTGATCCTGCCAGCGGCCGCGACGAATTTGCCGATCTGCTGATCAGTGGCGGTCGCATCGTCAGCATCGCTGCCGACCTCGATCCGGGCCGCGCAGATCGCACGATCGATGCCAGCGGTTGCATCGTCGCGCCGGGCCTGGTCGATCTGGCGGCGCGCCTGCGCGAGCCGGGCTACGAACACGAAGGCATGCTGGAAAGCGAGCTCAACGCGGCGGCGGCGGGTGGCGTGACCAGCCTGGTGTGCCCGCCCGATACCGATCCGGTGCTCGATGAGCCAGGGCTGGTCGAGATGCTGAAGTTCCGCGCTCGCAAGCTCAGTCTGTGCCGCCTGTTCCCGTTGGGCGCCTTGACGCGCGGCCTGGCCGGCCAGGTGCTTACCGAGATGGCGGAGTTGACCGAGGCTGGCTGCGTCGGCTTCTCGCAGGCCGAGGTGGCAGTGTGCGACACGCTGATCCTGCAGCGCGCGATGCAATATGCGTCAACCTTCGGCTATTCGGTCTGGCTGCGACCCCAGGACAAATGGCTGGGCAACGGCGTCGCCGCCAGCGGTGCGGTTGCGACGCGTCTGGGCTTGACCGGTGTGCCGGTGATTGCCGAAACCGTCGCGCTGCACACCATCTTCGAACTGGTGCGCAGCAGCGGTGCCAGCGTGCATCTGTGCCGACTTTCGAGCGCGGCCGGCGTCGAACTGGTGCGTGCGGCCAAGAGCGAAGGCTTGCCGGTCACCTGCGACGTCAGCATCAACTCTTTGCACCTGACCGATCTGGACATCGGTTATTTCGATTCGTCGATGCGCCTGACGCCGCCGTTGCGCCAGCAGCGCGATCGCGATGCGCTGCGCGCCGGCTTGGCCGACGGCACGCTCGACGCATTGGTCAGCGATCACACACCGGTTGACGAAGATGCCAAGACCTTGCCGTTCGCCGAAGCCGAGCCGGGTGCGAGCGGGCTCGAGTTGTTGTTGAGCCTGGCGCTCAAATGGGGCGATGAGGCATTTGCCGATCCGCGCAGCGGCTTGCACCGGGCGCTGGCAACCGTGACCTGCGAGCCGGTGCGTGTGCTCGGTAACGCGTTGGGCTCGTTGGCTGCGAGCGCTGGTCGACTGGTCGAGGGTGGCGTCGGCGACGTCTGCGTATTCGACCCGCTTGTTCATTGGCGCGTCGACCCGAAGCGCCTGCACAGTCAGGGTCGCCACACACCGTTTACCGGCCACGAACTGCCGGGGCGAGTGGTCGCCACCGTGGTTGCCGGGAACCTCGCATTCGAGCTCGAACCGGCTGCCAGGGCAGGCTGATGGCGGCGCGGCCAGCGCTGCGGCGCGCCCGTGCGGTCGCACGCGTGGCGCGTACCGCGTTGCACTTGGCGCATGGCGTTTCCATCGCGCTGTTGAGCTTTCCACGGATGGCGCCGCCCGAGCGGGCCGCCAGGGTGCAGTGGTGGTCGATCAAGGTGTTGCGGCTGATGGGTGTGCAATTGGTGCAATCGGGCGCGCTGCGCCCCGGAGCCAAACTGCTGGTGGCCAACCACGTTTCCTGGCTCGACATCATGGCGATCCATTCGGTCTGTCCGGAGGCCCGTTTTGTCTCGAAGGCAGATGTGCGGCGCTGGCCGGTGCTCGGGACGCTGGTCGCCGCGGCCGGCACGTTGTTCATCGAACGCGAGCGCAAGCGTGATGCGCTGCGGGTTGTCCACACCATGGCGCAATCGCTGGCGGCTGGCGAGACCGTGGCAATCTTTCCGGAGGGCACGACCTCGGATGGTCGGACGTTGCTGCCGTTTCACGCCAATCTCCTGCAGGCCGCCGTTTCCAGCGAGTCACCCATCCAGTCGGTCGTGTTGGCCTACTCGGACAGCGATGCGGCTGTCAGCGAGACGGTCAGTTATGTCGGCGACACAACGCTGATCGCCAGTTTCTGGCGCATTGCCTGTGGCGACGGTGTGCAGGTAGCGGTTCGCCTGTTGCCGGCTCGTGCTGCGCGCCATGCCGATCGTCGGCGACTGGCTGCGCTGTTGAGTGCCGAGATCGATGGCGCGCTGCGCGGTACAACCACCGAGTACGAAACTGAAGCCGGTCAGCCCTTGGCCTGATTGGCCACGGCCGCGGCTGCCCTGACGGCCGCCTCCGGATCGCCGAGGTAGCGGCTGCTCAAGGGTTTCAGGTCGGCATCGAGCTCGTACAGCAGTGGAATGCCGTTCGGGATGTTGACGCCGACGATGTCGTCGTCGCTCACGCCGTCCAGGTATTTGACCAGCGCACGGATGCTGTTGCCGTGCGCGGCGATCAACACGCGCTGGCCGTCGCGAATGGCTGGCGCGATGCTCGAGTGCCAAAGCGGCAGAACGCGGGCCACGGTATCTTTCAGACATTCTGTCAACGGCACCTGTTGCGGATCCAGCCTGGCATAGCGCGGGTCGGTGCGTTCCGATCTCGGGTCTGCCGGATCGAGCGCGGGCGGCTGCGTGTCATAGCTGCGCCGCCAGGTGAGTACCTGCGCATCGCCATATTGCTTCGCGGTCTCGGCCTTGTTCAAACCTTGCAGCGCGCCGTAGTGACGCTCGTTGAGGCGCCAGTCCTTGATCACCGGCAGCCAGGTGCGGTCCATCTGATCGAGGGCATGCCACAGGGTCCAGATCGCCCGCTGGAGCACCGAGGTGTAGGCCAGGTCGAATTCGAAACCATCGGCTTTCAGGATCCGGCCCGCCTGCTGCGCCTGCTCGATGCCAGTCGGAGTCAGAGCGACATCGGTCCAGCCGCTGAAACGGTTTTCCAGATTCCAGGTCGATTCGCCGTGGCGGATCAGCACGAGTTGATGCATGGCGGTGATGAGGTGATGAGCGGGCCGCCGCAACGTGGCCCGAATCGACAAATTCTATAATCCCGGGTTGCCTAAATCGACTCGGCATCTGTCCGGGCCCACTTCGTGAAATTTTTCATCGACAACTGGTTCCTCTTCGCCACCGCATTGGTATCCGGCGGTCTGCTGCTCTGGCCGCTTCTATCGCGGGGTGTTGGTGGCGGCAAGATAAGCACCAGCGAGGCCGTGCGACTGATCAATCGCGAGCGCGCCATGCTGCTGGACATCAGAGATTCGGCCGAGTTCGCCAGCGGCCATCCTGCCGGGGCGCGCAATGTTCCGCTTGCAGCGCTCGAAAAGTCGACCGACCTGCCCAAGAACAAGTCCTTGCCTGTGGTGGTGGTGTGCCAGACCGGCTCGCGTGCCTCGCGCGGCGTCGCTATCCTGCACAAGCTCGGCTATGAAAATGCGCATCCGCTCGGTGGCGGCCTGACTGCCTGGCGCGAGGCCAGTCTGCCAGTCGAAAAAGCGGCCTGATATTGAAATACGTTGATCCATGCAACCAGTCAAGATATTCACCACCGCCGTGTGCCCCTACTGCATCCACGCCAAGCAGTTGTTGACGCAGCGCGGTGTCGAAAAGCTCGACGAGATCCGCATCGATCTCGACCCGGCGCAGCGTGCGGTGATGATGGACCTGACCGGTCGACGCACGGTGCCGCAGATCTTCATCGGCGAGACCCATGTCGGCGGTTGCGACGATCTGGTTGCGCTGGATCGCGCCGGTCAACTGCAGCCTTTGCTCGGCGCTGCCTGACCTGACGGCTGCCGACGATAATCTTCCCTCATTCGCCCGTAGCCTGGTCGGCGGCGGGCGTTTTTCCAATTCCAACCCCAGAGACATTTCATTCATGGCCGACGACGTTCAGACGACAGAGAATTCCGCAGCGACCGAGAATCCCGACGCCCCACTGTTCCAGATTCAGCGCCTGTACCTGAAGGATTTGTCGCTGGAGCAACCGAACTCGCCGCAGATCCTGCTCGAGCAGGGCCAGCCGCAGGTCGATATCAACCTCGGTCTGGGCGCAGAGACCGTTGCCGAGGCGATGTACGAAGTGACGGTGACGGCTACCGTCACCACCAAGGTCAACGACAAGGTGTTGTTCTTGGTGGAAGCCAAGCAGGCGGGCATCTTCGAGATCCGCAACATCCCCGATACCGACCTGCAACGAATCATCGGGATTGCCTGCCCCAACATCATCTATCCATACCTGCGGGCCATCGTCTCCGATGTCTGCACGCGCGCCGGCTTTCCGCCGGTGGTGCTGACCGAGATGAATTTCCAGGCGATGTTCGAAGCGCAGCAGGCGCAGGCCGCAGCGGCCTCCAATGGTGCAGGCGCAACGGTCAACTGATCAAGCCGCACGCCGTGCGGCGCGGCAAACCGCGTTGCAGGGTGCGCCGAATGGGCAGGGTATCGGTCTGTCTTGGGCCGTGCTGCGATCGGCATGAACATCACCATACTGGGTGCTGGAGCCTGGGGCACCGCGTTGGCGGTGCAGGCCAGCGAGCGACATCGCGTCTGCCTTTGGGCGCGCGATGCCGAACAGGTCGTCTCGATGCAATCCCGGCGGCGCAACCCGCGTTATCTGGACGAGGTGGCTTTGCCGGCCAGCCTGCAGATCAGCGCTGCCCTGGATGGTTCGTTGGCGCACGCGGCCGATGGCCTGCTCGTCGTCGCAACACCGATGGCCGGATTGAGCGAAATGTTGCGGTTGATCCGCGACGCGTCTGATCCGGGCACACCGCTGGTCTGGCTTTGCAAGGGATTCGCCCAAGACAGCGGCGACATGGCCCACGAAATCGCAGCGAAACTGGTGCCTGATCGGCTATCCGGCGTGCTGTCGGGGCCGAGTTTTGCGCTCGAGGTGGCGCGCGGCCAACCCACTGCGCTGGTCGCTGCAAGCAACAGTCTGGTGGTGCGAGAGCGTGCGGTGCAGGCCTTTCATGGGGACAGTCTGCGTGTGTACACCTCCGACGACCCGATCGGTGTTGAAGTTGGTGGGGCGGTCAAGAACGTGCTGGCAATCGCTACCGGCATCTCTGACGGCATGCACACGCGTGCTGCAGGCGATGCAACCGGCCATGGCCTGGGCTTGAATGCCCGCGCGGCGCTGATCACCCGCGGGCTCGCCGAGATGACGCGGCTCGGTGTGGCGCTGGGCGCGCGCGCGGAAACCTTCATGGGTTTATCCGGACTGGGCGATCTGGTGCTCACGGCAACTGGTTCGTTGTCGCGCAATCGACAAGTCGGACTGAGATTGGCACAAGATCAGCCGCTGTCGCAAATCCTGCGCGAGCTCGGGCATGTCGCGGAAGGGGTGCACTGCGCGCCGATGGTGCTGCATCGGGCCGTTGCGCTCGGGGTCGACATGCCGATCACCCAGGCGGTCGTCGCGGTGATCGAGGGTCGCCTGAGCGCCGGTGCAGCAGTCGGGGCTTTGATGGCGCGTGATTCTCGAAGTGAGTGAATCACCCGCTTAGCAGTTGACGCCGGCCGCGTCCGCATAGATCTAAAACGGTTCGTGAGGCGCTCGGGAAAGGCATCGGCTGCATCAGACGGCGCCTTGGTAGCCGCAACTCCGCCAGGCATCAAATACGGCCACTGCCACGGCGTTGCTCAGATTGAGGCTGCGTTGGCCTTCGCGCATCGGCAGGCGAACCCGGCGGTCGGTGGTGAAGGTGTCGCGGATCAGCGGCGGCAGGCCGGCGGTTTCGGAGCCGAAGACCAGCCAGTCGCCGGCTTGCCAGGTGACTTCAGCCAGTTGTCGACTGCCACGTGTCGTGAAGGCGAACATGCGCTCCTCTGCAGGGTTGGCCAGCCGAAACGAATCCCAATCGGCATGGCGCTCGACGCGAGCGTATTCGTGGTAGTCGAGTCCGGCGCGTTGCAGCAGGCGGTCTTCCATCGAGAAGCCCAGCGGTTCGATCAGGTGCAGGTGACATCCGGTATTGGCGGCCAGCCGAATCACGTTGCCGGTATTCGGCGGGATTTCGGGGTGCACCAAGACGATGTTGAACATGCAGCGATTGTCGGGCGTCAAGCCGGCACCGCCAGCAGCGATCGATCGGTCATTCGCCCGGCGCAGGTGTGCGTGCAAGGGTCCAGATCTGCACGCGGGCAACGCCGGCGCGGCGCAATACACCGGTGATTTCCTCGGCGGTGGCGCCAGTGGTCATCACGTCGTCGACGACGGTCACATCGCAGCCCTGCAATTCGCCACGCCGCAGCGGATCCACCGCGAAGGCATTGCGCACGTTCGCGAGCCGTTCTTCGCGTGGCAGCGACAGCTGCGGCGGCCGGTCTTCGACTCGCAGCAGCAGATCCGGGCTGGCTGCGCAGCCCAGGCGGCGCGCCAGCCGCCGCGCCAGCTCCCAGGCCTGGTTGTAGCCGCGCTCGCGCAAGCGGCGCGGGCTGAGCGGCGTCGGAACGATCAACCCCGGCGGTGGCAGCTTCGCAGCCTGCGCCGCCTCCAGCAGGCGCTCGGCGAGGGCGGCGCAAAGATCGAGTGCGGAATGGAACTTGAAGCGTGCGATCAGGCCATCCCAGGGCGCTGCGTAGTCGAGTGCGGCAATCGCCAGGTCGTAACTGGGTGGGGCGATCAGGCAACGGCCACACACCTCGACCGTGTCGGGCACCGGCAAGGCGCAACGCCGACAACGCGGCCGCCGCTGTGCAAATCGATCGATGCAGCAGTCGCACAGCATCGACCAGCCCCAGCCATGGCAGATCCCGCATTGAGAGGGCAAGACGGGCAGTCGCAGGGCGTCGCGCATTCGGTCAATATACTTGTTGACGATGGCTGAACGCGTGATTGATCGGAAGGCCGTGCACTCCCAGTTGCGCCGCCTGCTGCACCGGCTGCAGGCGGACCGGGGTGCAGGCCCGTGGCTGCACGCCGAGGTGGCACGCCGCATGGCGCAGCGGCTTTTGTTGATGCGTGCGCGCCCGAGCCAGATCGTCGAATGGTGGGGAGCGTTGGGTGGCAGTGACCAGTTGCTCGCCGAAACTTATCCGACCGCAGCGCGGATCGTCGTCGAACCCGATGCGCAATGGGCGCATGAATCCCGCCATCGGCGGCAACGGCCATGGTGGTCGGCGCGCCGCTGGAGCGGGGGCGCGATTCAAGTGGTCGACGAGAGTCAGCCGTTGCCGCTCGAAGCCAGCCAATTGGTCTGGGCGAACATGGTGCTGCATGCTTCGAGCGATCCACCGCAGTTGTTGACGCGGTGGTTCGAGGCGTTGCAAGTCGATGGATTTCTGATGTTCTCGTGCCTCGGCCCGGATACCTTGAAGCAGCTCAGGGCCCTTTACGCCTCGCTGGGCTGGGGGCCGATCGGCGTCGATTTCGTCGACATGCACGATTACGGCGACATGCTGGTGCAGGCCGGTTTTGCCGATCCGGTGATGGATCAGGAAACCTTGACGCTGACCTGGGCCAACCCGAACGATCTGCTGGCCGAATTACGAGGGCTCGGCGGCAACGCTGCGCCGGCTCGTCATCCCGGGCTGCGAACGCCGCGATGGCGGCGCGAATTGCTGCAGGGGCTGGAGCAACTGCGCGGCTCCGACGGTCGCCTGCAATTGAGCTTCGAGGTGGCCTATGGCCATGCATTCAAGCCTGTGCCACGACGCTCTGCGGCTGCAGATACGTCGTTCAGCCTTGACGAGATGCGCCAGCTCATCCGCGAACCGCGCAAGCTCGGTAGTTGAGTCGTCCGAGGTGGGCTAAAATGGACGGTTGTATGCAGCGCTCAAGCGTCTGCGAGCAGTGCAAGTGAAGCGCAAGTCAGCCGCGGCCTTTTATCTGGCCGAGTCGGATTTGCGGAAATTGATATCGTTCCAAGCAGTAGCAGCATGTCGGCAACCACCACCCCTATCGATTTCAGTGTTCCAGCCAGCAGCAGGCACTGGCAGTTCGGTCGGGAAACGCGCGACGCGGAAGGGGGTTGGCAGATCGAATGGCTGCTGAAGCGAAATTGCTCGTTGGCGCCCGGTCAGATGCTGGGCCTGTTTGGTGTGCTTTGCCTGATTTCGATGACGATTGCGATTTTTTTCTGGTTGCAAGGCGCCCGCATGGTGATGTCGTTTGCCTGGGTCGAATTGATCTGCGTGGGCGCGGCGATGCTGCTGTATGCGCGCCACGCTGCCGACCGCGAATGCATCGAATTGCAGCATGAGACCTTGACTGTCGAGCATTCCTGCGGGAGCCGGGTTGATCGCGTCGAGTTCCACGCTGCGTGGGTTCGGGTCGAGCCGCGCTCGGGCGATCAGTCGCTGGTCGAATTGACCGGGCAGGGGCGTCGCATCTTCGTTGGCCGTTTCATCCGTCCCGAATTGCGCCGCAAGCTTGCCGATGAACTGCGCGTTGCGTTGCGCCGCCCCTATTCCCAGCCGGTCAATGCCGCCTGAGCCCCATTCGAAAACTGAATTGAAAACGATGATGACGACGAAAGCGCTGTTGCAAAGGTTGGTGAAGTGGGCTCCACAGGCCGGTCTGGGACTTAGTTTGAGCCTGGCCGCAGCGGCCGCCCGTGCAGTTAACGATCTGCCAGGCGGACCGGCAGTCAATCAGCTGGATCTGCACCCGCCGGTGACGCGCATCGCGGCCGAGCAGCAGTGGCTGCACAACTTCATCATGATCATCTGCGTGGTGATCTTCATCGGCGTCTTTGGCGTGATGCTCTATTCGATCATCAACCACCGCAAATCCAAGGGTGCGAAGGCTGCGAATTTTCATGAAAGCACCACCGTCGAGATCGTCTGGACCGTCGTGCCGTTCATCATCGTCATCCTGATGGCACTGCCCGCCACGCGTGTCGTGGTAGCGATGAAGGACACCAGCGCCTCCGACATCACCATCAAGGCGACCGGTATCCAGTGGAAGTGGGGATACGACTACCTGAATGGAGAAGGTGCCGGCATCGGTTTCGTCTCGACGCTCGACAACGCCCAGCGCGAAATGTCCAACTCGGGCAAGCCCTCCGGCGACGACTATCTGTTCAAGGTCGACAACCCGCTGGTCGTTCCGGTCGACAAGAAGATCCGCATCATCACCACGGCCAACGACGTGATCCACGCCTGGATGGTGCCAGCCTTCGGTGTCAAGCAGGATGCGATCCCCGGTTTCGTTCGAGATACCTGGTTTCGCGCCGAGAAGACGGGTGACTTCTATGGCCAATGTGCCGAGTTGTGTGGCAAGGAACACGCGTACATGCCGATCCACGTGAAGGTGTTGTCGCAGGCTGCCTACACGACCTGGGTCTCTGGCAAGCAAAAGGAACTGGCCGCGGCCGCCGACGATCCGGCGAAGGTCTGGGAACTTGCTGCGCTCGCAGAACGGGGCCACAAGGTCTACGACGCCAACTGTGCCGCCTGCCACATGCCCGATGGCAAAGGCTCCGCGGCGATCAAGCCGCTGGACGGCTCTGCGATCGTTCAGGATGCCGACAAGAGCAAGCAGATCGACATCGTCATGCACGGCAAGGCCGGCACGGCGATGCCGTCGTGGAAGCAGCTCAGCGATACGGAGATCGCCGCGGTGATCACCTTTACGAAGAACAACTGGTCGAACAAGACCGGGCAGGTGGTGCAGCCGTCCGAAGTGCTGACCGCCCGCAAGTAAGCATCAAAGAAAACGCCTCGAAGGATCAACGATGAGTGCAGTACTCGACCCCCACGAACACGGGCACGCCCACGACCACGACCACGATCATCACGACCATGGCGCACCAGTCGGGTGGCGGCGCTGGTTGTATGCGACCAACCACAAGGACATCGGCACGATGTACCTGGTGTTCTCGTTCGCGATGTTGCTGGTCGGCGGCATGCTGGCGATGCTGATCCGCCTCGAGCTGTTCCAGCCCGGCCTGCAATTCGTCAACCCTCAGTTGTTCAATCAGCTGACCACGATGCACGGGCTGATCATGGTGTTCGGCGCGATCATGCCGGGCTTTGTCGGATTCGCGAACTGGATGATCCCGTTGCAGATCGGCGCGGCCGACATGGCCTTCGCGCGCATGAACAACTTCAGCTTCTGGCTGCTGATTCCGGCCGCGCTGATGCTGGTCGGATCGTTCTTCATGCCCGGCGGTGCGCCAGCTGCCGGCTGGACGCTGTATGCGCCGCTGACCTTGCAGATGGGTCCGTCGATGGACGCCGGCATCTTCGCGATGCACATCATGGGCGCCAGTTCGATCATGGGCTCGATCAACATCATCGTCACGGTGCT